>JBDLRC010000131.1:0-3350 GCA_039800265.1 Pseudomonadota bacterium | reverse complement strand
TATGCCGACGATGATCCCCTGCATCGCGCAGAGGCCTTTGGATTAAAGCCCGTGCAGGTCATGCAGACCAGAGTGATCGGGATCCAGCATGTCGCGAAAGGAGAAGCCGTTGGCTATGGCGGACGTTTTCGCGCGCAGCGCGATACACGTATCGGTGTGGTGGCGATTGGCTACGCCGATGGGTATCCGCGCGCGGCCGTGGATGGCACACCGGTCTGGGTAGAGGGGAAGGTCGTCCCCTTGGCGGGGCGGGTATCCATGGACATGATCACCGTTGATTTAACGGATCATCCTGCTGCGGGTGTGGGCGCGTCCGTCGAATGCTGGGGCGATCATGTGGCGGTGGACGATGTCGCCCAGTGCGCCCAGACCATCGGCTACGAGCTTATGACCAAGGTCACGGCCCGTGTGCCCAAGCGAGTGGTGGATGGCCAAAGATAAATCGCAATTCGTATGCCGCGAGTGTGGCCATGCCAGTGCGAAGTGGCAGGGCCAGTGCGACGGCTGCGGCTCGTGGAACACGCTCGAGGAAGTCCGTGCGCAGGCCGTCTCACGCAAAGGCCAGACGCCCGTGGCCCTTGCGCCGAGCGCGCATGCCGTCAAGCTCTCGGATCTCCAGGCCCGAGAGGTGCCCAGGATTTCCACTGGAAGTGATGAGTTTGATCGCGTGCTGGGCGGAGGTTTTGTGCCCGGCGGTGTCGTGCTGATCGGTGGTGACCCGGGCATCGGAAAGTCGACACTCTTGCTGCAGGCGTTGGCGCAGCTGAGCCACACCGCATCGACCCTCTATGTGAGTGGCGAGGAGTCTGCCGATCAGGTGGCATTACGCGCCAAACGGCTTGGGCTTGAGCAGAGCGCCTTGACGGTGTTGGCCGAGATTCAGCTGGAAATTATTCTGGGCCAACTCATGGCTCAGCGCCCACAGCTGGTGGTGTTGGACTCCATTCAAACGCTTTTTAGTGATGCGTTAACGGCAGCACCGGGATCGGTATCGCAGGTGCGCGAGTGTGCCTCGCGATTGACACGCTGGGCAAAGGAGAATGACTGCACGGTGATTCTGGTGGGCCATGTGACCAAAGAAGGGCAGCTGGCCGGTCCACGCGTGCTCGAACACATCGTGGATACGGTGCTGTATTTCGAAGGCGATGCACAGGCGTCGTACCGTGTGATCCGTGCGATTAAAAATCGCTTTGGCACCGTGAATGAAATTGGCGTGTTTGCCATGACCGACCGAGGCCTTAAGGCGGTCACCAATCCCTCGGCCCTGTTTCTATCGCCGGGCCATCTGGGCATGCAGGGCCAGTCCACGGTGCCGGGCTCGTGCGTGTTGGTGACGCAAGAGGGTTCACGGCCGCTTCTGGTGGAGATTCAGGCGCTGGTGGATACGGCGCACATTCCGAATCCAAGACGACTGAGTGTCGGCCTTGAACCGCAACGGCTGGCCATGTTGCTTGCGGTCTTGCATCGTCATGCCGGTATTGCATGTTTTGATCAGGACGTTTTTATTAACGCAGTAGGCGGTGTGCGTATCAGTGAGCCCGCCGCAGATTTGGCGGTGATCTTGGCGATCGTCTCATCCATGCGCGATAAAGCACTGCCGAAGGGTCTGGTGGTGTTTGGTGAAGTGGGGTTGGCTGGCGAAATCCGACCTGCACCCCGTGGCCAGGAGCGCTTAAAGGAAGCCGCCAAGCTCGGTTTTTCCCACGCGATTGTTCCTCAGGCCAACGCGCCGAAGAAACCGATGGAGGGCCTCACGGTGAACGCGGTGTCACGCCTGGACCAGGCGTTGGAGTTCATGCGCCGTTAACCGAGTTCCGAGAGCAATTGGTGCGCAGTGCGCTGACCGCTGCGCACGGCGCTTTCAAGCGTTGCCGGATACCCTGGCTCAAGGTCATCTGCACAGCGGTAGACCATCGCAAGACCCGTCTGTCCACGCGCATCGTCGTCGGTAGGCAGCGGTGTGTGGGGGGTGCAGCCCCAGGTGGCCGATTTTTCTGTGATCCAGCGGCACGCCATTTCGCCCAGATCAATGCCAAGGGCCACCTTCAGTTGTTGTAAGAGTCCACGCATGTCGCGCTCACGATCAACGTCAGACGGATTACGGGCGCTGATGACCACACCAAGAACGTTGTCGCGGATCACCACCACCTGGCCGACATGGGGCACCCCCGGTGTGGGTGCAAGCACAAACCATGTCGGCAGCGCGTGTCGGGGCTTTTTGGCGGCACCTCGGGTATCGATCCAGACGGTTGTAATGGCCTGTGGTGCAAGGCGCTGCAGCCGTTGGATTGCTCTGGTGTGCGGCAGTGATGCCTCTGACCACAGACGCAAGGTGTCTTGAAAAGGAAGTGCAATGACCACCCGGTCGAAGGCATGCTCGCGAGCTTGATCACCATGTCGAACCGTGAGCAGAGGGCTGGGTGCGCAGCGCATGCCGGTGACACGATGGCCGCATCGAATCACGACGCCATGTTGGGTGAGATGCGACACCACGGGATCAACACCATCGAGGCTGAGATTGCGTGGTGGAAGCAGCACGCGCGTGGCGCCCTTGGGGCCTCCCAGTGTGTCGCGAATCACCGTGGCCAGCACCTGGGCGCTGGCGTCGCGCCATGGCGTGTTCAGTGCACCCTCGGCCAGGGGTTTCCAGAAATGTTCCACAAGACCAGCCGGTGTTCGTTCGTGGTGGAACCAATCGGCGGCGTAAGCATGCGCGACGTGCCACCGGTTGCGTACCAGTGTCCATAGCGTTTTCGCCAGTGCAGTTCGCCATGCGAGTGGCCAGCCGATCGGAGCGTGTGACGGAAGCAGTGTGGCCAGCCCCCGCCAGGGCCACGCTTGATCCGGCACGTGCCAGCGTTGTGCCACGTGGTGATCACGATTCACCACAGCCCAGCACAGCGGCTCAGAGTGCCATCGTGGTGCATTGACGGTGTCCAATAACCGACGAAATTCGGTGTAGGCCCCAATCACCAGATGTTGGCCGTTGTCGATGGCATTGCCGTTCCATGTGAGCCCACGTGCGCGGCCACCGCATTGGGGCGCTGCCTCGAACAAGGTGATCTCAAGCGGCTTGCCCGTTGCCGGGTGGGTCGGATGCGCGTGACGGTACTGGGCAAGCGCGGTGGCGCAGGCCAGTCCGGCCCAGCCACCGCCCACGATGGCAATACGCATCAGGAGGGCATCATGCCGATCGATGTGCGCCCGGCTAGCCACAGCTTACGTGCCGGCGCCACCGAGATCCGCTGATGGAGAACCCGATACGACTCCGATTCAACGAGTCGCAACAATTCGCGATAAATCGCAGCCATGATGAGCCCTGGGCGTTGCGCGGCACGCTCGTCTGGGGG
>JBDLRC010000130.1:0-7769 GCA_039800265.1 Pseudomonadota bacterium | reverse complement strand
AACGCGTCGGCGCAACGCTTCTTGGCGGTATTCGATCCTTTGGATGGGTCGTCGAACATTGATGTGAATGTCTCGGTAGGCTCGATATTCAGTGTGCTGCGCGCACCGGAAGGCCGCAGCCCGGAACTCTCCGATTACCTGCAGCCTGGCCGTCAGCAGCTCGCGGCGGGTTATGCGCTTTACGGGCCGTCCACCATGTTAGTCCTGACTGTGGGCCGTGGCACCCACGGCTTCACACTCGATCGCGAGGTGGGCAACTTTATTTTGACCCACCCGAATATTCAGATCCCCGCTGACACCAACGAGTTTGCGATCAACACAAGCAACGAGCGATTCTGGGAGCCGCCTGTGCAGCGCTATGTTGCGGAATGCAAGGCCGGAAAAACGGATGTCCGCGGCCGGGATTTCAATATGCGCTGGATCGCCAGCATGGTGGCAGAGGTCCATCGTATTCTGATGCGAGGTGGCATATTCATGTACCCCCGTGACATGAAAGACCCGAGCAAGCCAGGCCGCTTACGGTTGATGTACGAGGCCAACCCAATGGGCATGGTGGTGGAGCAGGCCGCTGGCATTGCGACGACCGGCCGTCAGCGCATTCTCGATGTCGTGCCCGAGCAGATTCACCAGCGCATAGGCGTCATCTTGGGGTCGCGCAATGAGGTCGAGCGTCTTGAGCGCTATCACCAAGAATACGACGCGGGCACCGACAAAGCCTACAGCTCCCCCTTGTTTAAGGAGCGATCGCTGTTCCAATAGGCATCAACATGGCGCATTACGACAATTAAAACAGTTCAGGGAGAGTCTTATGTCGGTTAAACATCCTATCGTGGCCATCACCGGTTCCTCGGGTGCAGGAACCACTACGGTCATGAGCAGCTTTAAGCACATTTTTCGTCGCGATGGTATCAATGCCCAGGTGCTCGAGGGCGACTCCATGCACCGTTACGACCGTATGTCCATGCGGGCCGAAATGAAAAAGCAGATGGATGCCGGCAACATGAATTTCAGTCACTTTGGCCCGGAGGCGAATCTACTCGCCGAGCTAGCCGAGATTTTCAAGACCTTTGGTGCCACCGGCAAGGGGAAAGTGCGAAAGTATATTCATGATGCTGCGGAGGGCGCCGAGTTCAATCAGGAGCCCGGCACATTCACGCCCTGGCAAGACATGCGGTCGGATGCGGACCTTCTGTTTTACGAAGGGTTGCATGGAGGTTATGTCGGCCCAGATGCCAATGTTGCTCAGCATGTTGACCTTCTTGTGGGCGTGGTGCCGATCATCAACCTCGAGTGGGTCCAGAAACTGCATCGCGATCAGAAAATGCGCGGTTACTCGCAAGAGGCAGTGGTCGACACGATTCTGCGCCGTATGCCGGATTACATTAACCATATCTGCCCGCAGTTTTCGCGCACACATGTGAACTTTCAGCGGGTGCCCACAGTAGATACGTCGAATCCCTTTATTGCAAAAGATATTCCAAGCGCAGACGAGAGCATGGTCGTGATTCGATTTGCGAACCCCAAGGGAATCGACTTTCCTTACTTGCTCTCGATGCTGCACAACTCCATGATGACGCGGCCTAATACGCTGGTGATTCCGGGTGGGAAGATGGGTCTGGCGATGCAGCTGATTTTTACCCCCATGATCCTGCGGCTGATGGATTTAAAGCGCCGAGCCGGGTAGGGCGTCATCATGGCTTTGGTCATGTTTGATCTGGACGGAACACTGCTGGACACCGCCAGCGAGATTGCCGACGCCACAAATCGTACGCTTCTTGATTATCGGTTGCCGCCGGTCACCGAGTTGCAGGTTCGTGATTGGATTGGCCATGGCACGGGCTGGTTGATGCGCACCGCCTGGACATCGGTGGCGGGCGAGCCCAGTAGCAACGAGTGGGATCAGGTCATGAAGTGTTTCATTGGCCATTACTTTGATTGCGCGGGATCCAACAGCCGTCCGTATCCGGGTGTCGTGCCAGCATTGGCCGAGTTGCAGCGGCTGGGTATCAAGCGGGCTGTGGTGACCAATAAAGAAACCCGTTTTACCCAGCGCATCTTGGAGCGCCATGGCATGGCGGATTCGTTTGATATTGTGATCAGCGGTGATACCTATCCCGTCAAGAAGCCTGATCCAGCGGTTATTTACAATTGTCTGTCGGCCCTTGGCATGCATGCGGGCGAGTCGCTCTTTGTTGGGGATTCGTCGATCGATGTCGCCACTGCCAAGGCTGCCGGTGTGATCTGCTGGGCTGTGCCCTACGGCTATAACATGGGCGAGTCGATTGAGAGTGCCCATCCGGATCGGATCATTTCGACATTAGAAGCTGTACCGTCTTTTTTTAAGGGAATGACATGAAATTTTTGCGAATGAGTGAGTTACCGTTAAGCGGCAAACGTGTGTTTATCCGTGCAGATCTCAATGTGCCGCAAGACGATGCCGGTGCGATCACCGACGACACCCGTATTCGCGCATCCATACCTGCGATTGAGCAGGCCCTTGCAAAGGGTGCCGCTGTGATGGTCACATCGCATCTTGGTCGTCCCACTGAGGGGGAATTCAAGCCGGAAGATTCGTTGGCGCCCATCGCTACGCGCATGGCCCAGCTGATGAACCGAAAGGTATCGTTGATTTCGAATTGGGTGGACGGTGGATTTGAGGTAAAGCCTGGAGAGGTTGTCCTTCTGGAGAACTGCCGGCTCAACAAGGGCGAGAAGAAAAACGACGAAACACTGTCAAAGAAAATAGCAGCCTTGTGCGATGTCTATGTCAACGATGCATTTGGTACCGCCCATCGGGCCGAAGCCACTACCCATGGGGTAGCACGGTTTGCTCCCGTGGCGTGCGCGGGTCCGTTGATGGCTGCCGAGCTTGATGCGCTTGCTGCTGCATTAGAGAGCCCGAAGCGGCCCTTGGTGGCAATCGTCGCAGGTTCAAAGGTCTCCACCAAGCTCACCATTCTGAAGTCGCTTGCCTCGAAGGTCGATCAGTTGATCGTAGGCGGTGGCATTGCGAACACCTTTATGGCCGCCAAGGGTCTGCCGATTGGAAAATCGCTCGCCGAGCCCGACCTCGTTTCCGAAGCGCAGGCAATTATGGACATGATGCAGGCGCGAGGCGCCGACGTGCCGATCCCCGAGGATGTAGTGGTCGCCAATGAGTTCTCGGCGCAGGCCCGTGCCAACAAGGTCAACGCTACTGACGTGGCCGCCGATGACATGATTCTGGATATCGGCCCCAAGACAGCCTCCCGGCTGTCCACGATCATCTCGAACGCAGGAACCATTGTGTGGAATGGTCCCGTGGGCGTGTTTGAAATACCGCAATTTGCGGGTGGGACGAAGATGCTTGCTGCCGCCATTGCGCATTCGCCTGCATTCTCCATCGCAGGGGGCGGCGACACGTTGGCGGCAATTTCCAAGTTCGATATTTCAGCGCAAATCGGTTACATCTCGACCGGTGGCGGCGCATTTCTGGAATTTTTGGAAGGCAAGGTTTTGCCGGCTGTCGAGGTATTGGAATCGCGCGGTACGTCATGACCCGGTTTGAGCGTTATCTGTTGGGCAAGACGGTGCTCTTCGATGTCGACGGCACGATTGCCGAGACGGAGGGTGAAGGGCATCTGCCGGCATTTAACGCCGCGTTTAAGGAACATTCCATTCCTTGGGAATGGACGCGTTCGCAGTACGGTGAATTACTGAAAATAACCGGGGGCTACGAGCGTATGCTCGCCCATGCCCAGGCGGTAGGAGACCCCATTGGAACTACCCAAGAGGGGCAGACGTTACTGCGCCAGGTCCATCGGCGTAAGAACGAGCTATACGCCGAGCGCCTTGCCGCAGGCCTCATTCCGCCGCGTAGAGGCCTTGTGGAGCTGCTGCGCACGATTTCCGAGAACCACGGGCGATGGGCTGTCGTCACCACGACAAGCCAAAAAAACTGGGATGAACTCTGGATACACACGGTGAGCCGGGCGGGTTCGGTGGCGCCGCCCCTGTTTTCGGTGTGTGGGGAAGATGTGGGCCGTAAGAAGCCAGATCCGGAGGCGTATGCGGTGGCGTTGAAAAGGCTTGGATGCGCCGCAGATCAATGTGTGGCAATCGAAGACTCGGAAAACGGTTTGGGCGCAGCCCTGGGTGCAGGCATTCAGACGGTCGTGGTGCGCAGCCAGTTTTTTGGCCATCAGGCCTTCGATGGTGCTGCCTGCGTTGTGGATGAGCTCTCCGACCTGATTAAATAGGCGGCTGCCGTTTGCGCCGCGTGCTCAGAAATACATAAAGACCGATTGCAATAGCCGGTACCGAGATGAGTGCCACAACATCGGGGTCAATACTTACGCCCATTCCTTTCAGGCCTTTGGCCACGTATTGAAGCAGTCCCGTGGCGTAATACGTCATCACAATGACCGATAAGCCCTCGACTGTCTGCTGTAACCGAAGCTGAAGCTTTGCGCGGCGGTCCATACTGGAAAGCAAGGCCTGCTGTTGGCTTTCATTCACAAATTCAATCCGGGTCTTCAGGATCTGGGTCGTTCGGGAAATGCGGTCGGATAGATCGCGCAGCCGGCGCACTGTCCAGCGGCAGGTCCGCATAGCGGGCTCGAACCGGCGATCCATAAATGTGTTGAGCATCTGAACGCCCGGAATCACCGTTTCATGGGTCTCGATAAGCGAGCGCTTGACCAGTTCGTAGTACGCCTCGGCAGCCGTGAACCGCAGGCCGTTCGCGGATATCCAGCCCTCTACGCGCGCAGCCAAAGCGGATACATCGCCCAAGAGTTGGGCGTCGACATGCAGATCAATGGTTTCTTTTTTCTGGGCGTTGGCGATCTTTTCTGACACTGCGGCGAGCTCCCGCTCGGCATTACGCAGAGGTTCAGCCAAGGCCTTTGCGCTGGGAAGCGCCAGTAAGGCCATCATGCGATAGGTTTCAATATCGATCAGGCGTTGCACAGCACGGCCCGCCTGTCGTGAGCCTAGGTTTTCGCCCCGCACGATCATTTGGATGAAGCCATTGTTATCAAGCTGCAAATCGGTCCAGAGCTGTGCGTTTTGGTTCGACGTAATCACCGATCCGACCACGGTGTTGTTGTTAAACCGTTTGGCAACCTCGTAAGCATCGGGATAGTGGGGGGCCTGCTCCAAACAAATGTCGAGCGCGACAAGGCGTTGGCCGGCGAGCTCATGCAAGCCTTGCGCGCTGGCCTTCTCTAACAGCGTACCTGCACGGGCCAGCACATCTTCACGGGATGCGAATGCACTGGCGCCGGGCTGCTGGCAAAACAATGTAATTGCTACAAATTCACCATGCAGCTCCCACTTGAGAAGCAGCCGAGAGGGCGCCGGTGCAAGTTCCAAAACACGTATCGAGGTGTTGTGGGGGCTGCCGTGGTGCATCGGGAACCCCTGTGTTGCCCGCTCTATCCAGCTTGCCTGTTGCCGTCGGCTGATGGGGTCAAGCACGAACGCCTGTGAAATCACACGTTCGTTAGACCAGAGGGCGATCGGCGGTCGCGCATGGATCTCGTGATGGAGCGCGTAGCGCTGTGGGTGGTCGGTGCCCTGATCTTGAGGTGGGGGGTCGTACGTTGGTGAGCTCACGTTAGGGTTCAGGGCGCGGGGTTGGACTACGGGCCGTTACATTCGGGTCTGTGCACTGCGGATCTGATCTTCTAAATACGCAGGATAAAAGTCTGGAGAACTGTAACCGATCAGAGGGGTCGTGAGGGGGCTTCCCGAGGCGTCCACCATGATCAGTGTGGGGAAAAGGGCCAGTTTGCGCTCCCGTGCCCATGCGGATGTCGACATGGCCTTTCCCCGAGGAAAATGGACCGTTTTGTCTTTGTCGGGATCGACCTCGACCACGATCAGGCATGGGCGGGTAGCAGCACGCATTCGGGGGGTAAGCTGCTCGCGTTTTAGGGCGATACAAAACGGGCAATGTTGTGATGTGTAAAGGGCGGCAACCACGCACTGCTGCCGATAGGCCTGTGCAAATGCCTTGTCGAGTTGCGAAGCAGGATAGTAGTATTCTTTGGCCATGATCAAGCGTTAGTGGCGTGCTCAGGCTAATGGTAAAGCCAAAACGACAGCAAAGACGAAACGGCGCTTGGGTTTTGGTTGTTCGCACGGGAGGCTCACCATGGATATCAACTTTAAGCGGGAAATCAGCGATAGCCTTGACAACGTGATTGATCGGGTCACCAAGGCGCTGAGTGCCGAGGGCTTTGGCATTCTCACGCGCATCGATATGCACTCGAAAATCAAGGAAAAAATTGGCAAAGACATTATTCCCACGGTGATCTTGGGCGCCTGTAACCCCACGTTAGCCCATGAGGCCTACTGCGCGAACCCTGATGTCACCAGTCTGCTCCCCTGCAATGCCGTATTGCGCGAGGTACGGCCGGGGGTAATATCGGTCGAACTTGCCGCGCCGACTGCGCTGATGACGATACTCGGTGATGAGGGCCTTGTTCATCTGGCCGGCGAGGCCGACAGCCGTTTGAAGCGCGCACTGGCCGGGGTTTAAAGCTTAAAAATAAAAAAACCGCCGGTGGGTTGCCGGCGGTTTGTTGGGTTACGGCCTGGGACGTGGCCGTGAAGTTTTCTTAGAACTTTCGGCTGAACTGAATGCCGCCGGAATACTGGTTCATTCTGATTTTTTCTCCAACACCCGGAACCAATAAGCTTCCGCCGCTCACCTCTACCTCTGGTGCATACATAGCGAAAAAGCTGATTTCATCCGTTTTGTTGAGCGCCATCGTCGCGCCAAATGTGTAGTGGTCCTCCATCACACCCGGGGCGAGAATGTTAAAGGTGACATCACGTGATGAAATCGGGTTGTCTCCCCGGTTGTAGCCCGCACGGAATGTCCAGGTTTGGTCTTTCTGCCATTCAACGCCTAACTTGTAGACATTGATGTCTTTCCACCCAAACCCTGGGCCGTTACTGGAACCCAGAGCTGCTTGGTTGGTACTGGGATTAGACACGGACGCTACTCCGCTGTAGTTAATACGTTGATAGTCCAATGCCAAACGAACACTCGGCGAGGCCTGAATCGAAAGGCCAACGCTATAGTTTTCGGGAATGTCGAAATCACCTTTTTCTGCAAACAGTTCGCGATACTTGTCGAATTCCTTCATGTCGATTTTGGGTGAGTAGGCCATACCGAAATTGACTTTGTCATTCAGCTTGGCCATATAACCCACGCGTACCCCAAATCCTGTGCTGCTGTCGGTGCCGTTGTTATCGGCCAGAGAACTGGCGCCGTATCCGTTCGGCGGAGCAGCCGCAAACGCCTGTAAGCCATATGCTTTAAATCGCTGATAGACCAACAACGGCGAAACACCGATGGCAGAGTTGTCAGTGAATTTGTAGGCAACGGTGGGTGCAACAATCAACTGCATTAGATCAACCCCTAGGTTACCGGCACCAAATAGAGCATTCGCGCCCCCGACGTTCTTTACGGTGGGATACTGTGTGTTCATGCCGCCATTGCCATACACCGTCAGGTTTAGGCCGACCTTGTTCGAGAGTGCGACGTTATAGCCAAACTCAGGCACCAAGAAATATTCTTTGTCGCTGTCAACGGTGAACGGTCCGCCAGCAGGCCCGGCGTTCTCGCGCGAAACGCTGCGGCGTGGGCTAAAAATCGTTGCGCCCAAGTCCCAGCGGTTGCCCGCGAATGCGGCGGCGGCTGGATTGTTTGCGCCCGCAAAGGCGTTATCGGTCGAGGCAACGGCAGCGCCACCCATGCCGAGTGCCTTAACCCC
>JBDLRC010000129.1:0-5961 GCA_039800265.1 Pseudomonadota bacterium | reverse complement strand
GTTGGGGCCGTTTACCGTGGGTGCGGGTGCCAAGATCGGATCGAATGCGGTGGTGGTCAAAGGCGTGCCCACTGGCGCAACGGTGATCGGTATTCCTGCGCGTGTGGTCGATGAACACTACGCCGATTCCATGGCCCGTCAGGCAGAAGGTGATCGCTTTGCGGCCTATGGCGTGATGCCCGGCGCGCAAGATCCGGTGGATGTGGTGCTGCATCAGCTTCTCGACGAACTGAAAAAGCAACAAGAAGAAATCGATCGTCTGAAGTCGAAGCTCTAAGGCGTTGCTCAGGCGGGCACGACCCGCACACCCTGCGCATCTATCCACAATCCGCCGCCGCGTGAAAGACCGCCTTGCGCATCGAGATCCCAATCGGGCAAGACCCAGCGCATTTTTCCATTTGGCAGCGTGTTGCAGCCCGGCCGATGCGTATGCCCGTGCAGAAGCAGGTCTGCGCCGAGCCGATCGATCAAGAGTTCGCCATCGTGGGGCGTGATGTCCATGATCTGCATCGGCTTGCCTGATTTTTCGTGTTCGCTTTGTTCCCGAAGGCTCTGTGCAACAGCGAGCCGCTCAGCAAGTGGCTTGGTTAAAAACGCCTGCTGCCATGCGCTGCTGCGCACCTGATTACGAAATTGTTGGTAGGGGGCATCGGCCGTGCAGAGCTGATCGCCGTGGGTGATGGCAATTGTTGGCCCATTGCCCACGGCCAACACCGTAGGATCGGTCAGTAAGTCGGCATGGCATGCAGCCGCAAAGGACTCGCCTATTAAAAAATCTCGGTTGCCGTGCATCAGCGTCACACGCACACCGGTGCCGGCGATGGCTTCGAGGGTCTGGGCCACGGTGCGCCCGCAGGCGCCATGTGTGGTGTCGTGCATCACATCGTCGCCCACCCAGGCATCGAACAGGTCACCCAGAATAATCAGCACATCGGGTGCTGCAGGTTGGACGGTGTGCGCGCGGATCCAGCGGCAGAAGTGATCCTGAAGTTGTGCGGTCTCGATGCTTAAGTGCACATCCGAGACCAGCAGGGCCGAGGCCACCGAGAGGCGTTGTTGCGGCATTGTGTTGCGCCCGCCAGTGGCCTGGAGTGATTACTTAATGATGCTGGCTTTGATGATGGTCACGGGCTCAACCGGCACGTTCTGGTGAAAGCCGTTGTTGCCGGTTTTGACTTTCTTGATCTTGTCGACCACGTCGGTGCCGGCGGTGACTTTGCCAAATACGGCGTAGCCCCAGCCACGCTCCGTGGGAGACGAGAAGTTCAGAAAATCGTTGTCGGCCACGTTGATAAAAAACTGCGCCGTTGCCGAGTGCGGATCGCTGGTGCGGGCCATGGCGATGGTGTACTTGTTGTTCTTTAATCCGTTGTCGGCCTCGTTTTTGATCGGGGACTTGGTGCTCTTTTGCACCATCTTGTCGTTAAAGCCGCCGCCCTGAATCATGAAGTTATCCATCACACGGTGGAAGATCGTGCCGTCGTAATGGCCAGACGTGACATAGGCCTCAAAGTTCTTTACGGACTCGGGCGCTTTTTTCGGGTCGAGCTCCAGGGTGATATCGCCCATCGATGTTTTTAACAAAACGTTCATTCAAAGTTCTCCGGTTTAACGATTGGTAAGGGTGCGCGTGCTGCGAATGGCGGGGGTCTTGAGCAGGTGCTCCAGCTTCAACTGCACGCTGGGCGAAGGCTGGTTCGACCGTGCAGCGTTTTCATAGGACTGAATCGCCAGCCGCGTGAAGATGTCGGCCAGGTTCTCGTGGGCCAGGGCATAGTCCGGCCGGTTTTGAATCGCGCGCTCAAGCAGCAATCGGGCCTTGTTCAGTTCGTTTTGGTCGACATACAGGGCGGCAAGATTGTTGTAAGGCTCGGAGAGCTCGGGGAAGTCTTCGGTCAGCAGTTCAAAGGTTGTGATCGCTTCGTTGCGTTTGCCGATTTCGGCAAAGAGCACGCCCTGCAGAAATCGCCACTGCGGATCACGAGGCCGTTTGGCCAGCATGGCTTCGATGCGCTCACCGGCCTCGACCCATTTCTGGCGTGCAATCAGTTCGCGTGCCTCGAGCAGTTCGGGCGAGGCCGCAGGGGCCATGGGCCGGCCCTGCAAAAAGCCAGGCGATGACGGGCCCGAGCCCGTGGGTGCCGCCGTCTGCGCCCAGGCGGATGACGCGATCCATGCCGTGGCCATCGTAGCCAGTGGCATCAAAAAAAGGGGTTTTCGGGTCATTCCCATAAAATGCGGGCAGAAGTGCTGAATCGACAGCCGCTCAGTCTAGCATGGTGAATTCTTGAAGATTTTCAATACCTTAACCCGCAGTAAAACCGAATTTGTGCCCATCGAACCGGGCCATGTGCGCATGTATGTCTGCGGCATGACCGTCTACGACTTCTGCCATGTGGGCCATGCCCGGGTGCTGGTGGTGTTCGATACGGTGACCCGGTGGCTGCGGGCCAGCGGCCTGAAGGTGACCTATGTACGCAACATCACCGATATCGACGACAAGATCATCAAGCGTGCAGTCGAGAACAACGAGCCGGTGGCCGCACTCACCCAGCGATTTATCGACGCCATGAACGACGATGCGCGGGCGCTCGGTGTGATTTCTCCAGACCATGAGCCGCGCGCAACCCAATACGTGCCCCAGATGCTCGATGTGATTGGCGCCTTGGAGCGCAACGGGCTTGCCTATCAGGCGCAGCTGCCCGATGGGTCCGATGGCGATGTGAATTTCTCTGTCCGCGGCTTTGCGGGCTACGGCAAGCTCTCCGGTAAATCGTTGGATGAGTTGCGTGCGGGTGAGCGCGTGGCCGTGGGCGATGGCAAGCGCGATCCCTTAGATTTTGTGCTCTGGAAGCGCAGCAAACCCGATGAGCCCTCCGATGTGAAGTGGGCTTCGCCTTGGGGCGAGGGCCGCCCCGGCTGGCACATCGAGTGTTCGGCCATGAGCTGCAGTCTCTTGGGCAAGCACTTTGATATTCATGGGGGCGGGGCCGATCTGCAGTTCCCCCACCATGAAAACGAGATCGCGCAGTCCGAGGGTGCGTACGCGCGTGAGACCGGCAAGCCCTTTGTGAACGTCTGGATGCACAACGGCTTTGTGCGCGTTGACGATGAAAAGATGTCCAAGTCGTTGGGCAACTTTTTCACGATTCGCGATGTCTTGAAAAAGTTTGATGCGGAAGTGGTGCGGTTTTTTATTCTGCGCGCCCACTACCGCAGCCCTCTTAATTATTCCGATGCGCATCTGGAAGATGCCCGTCAAGGGCTATCGCGTTTGTACACCGCCTTGTCGGCAGCCGGCGTCACGGCAGCGTTGGCCTACCAGGCCCAGCCGATTGCCGTGGATGCCCTGTGCGGGCAACTCTCCGGCGCACCTTCCATGGTCCAGGCGATTCGTGGCTTTGCAGCCGCGATGGACGACGACTTCAACACACCGGTGGCCATTGCCGCGCTTTTTGATCTGGCCTCGGAAATCAATAAAACCACCGATGCCGGCCTCAAAGCCCAGGGCGCTGCGGCCCTGCGGGCCCTGGCCGGCACCCTTGGGCTTCTTGAGCGTGCCCCGGCCGACCTGCTTCAGGCGGGGGTCGAGGGCCTGGATTCTGCGGCCATCGAGGCCAAGATCGCCGATCGGGCGGCGGCCAAAAAGGCCCGGGATTTCGCCCTGGCCGACCAGATTCGGGCCGATCTGCTGGCCCAGGGGGTGGTCCTGGAAGATGGCCCCGGCGGTACCACCTGGCGCAATTTGTAAGACAATACGCCCCACATGAGTACCCAGACCAAACAGACGTTTCTGGACTTCGAGCAGCCTGTGGCCGAGCTGGAAACGAAAATCGAGGAATTGCAGTTCGTTCAAAGCGATTCCGCGGTCGACATTTCCGAGGAAATCGACCGGCTGCGGGGCAAGACCGAGTCCCAGCTCAAAGACATCTATTCCAAGCTCACGCCCTGGCAGATCGCCCAGGTGGCCCGGCACCCCCAGCGGCCGTACACCCTGGACTACATCGGCCTGATGCTGACCGATTTTTATGAGCTGCACGGGGACCGTTCCTTTGCCGATGACCCGGCCATTGTGGGCGGCCTCGCCCGGTTCAACGGCCAGTCGATCATGGTGATCGGCCATCAAAAAGGCCGCGATCTTAAAGAGCGCACGTATCGCAACTTCGGCATGCCGCGGCCCGAGGGTTATCGCAAGGCCGAGCGGCTCATGCTTCTCGCAGAAAAATTCAAGATCCCTGTGCTCACGTTGATTGACACCCCGGGCGCCTATCCCGGTATCGGTGCCGAAGAGCGTGGTCAGTCCGAGGCGATTGGCAAAAACTTATTTGTGATGGCCGGCTTAAAAGTCCCGATCGTGTCGGTGATTATTGGTGAGGGCGGCTCTGGCGGTGCGCTTGCGGTTGCTGTGGGCGATGCCTTGCTCATGCTTCAGTACGCCACCTATTCGGTGATCTCTCCGGAGGGCTGCGCATCGATTCTTTGGAAGAGTGCTGACAAGGCACCCGAGGCCGCCGAAACGCTGGGCATCACCGCGCCGCGCTTAAAGTCGTTGGGCCTGATCGATAAGATTGTGACCGAGCCCCTGGGCGGCGCCCATCGGGATCCAGCCGCCATGGCCGAGAACTTGAAGCGCGCCGTGGCCGAGGCCCTGCGTGCTCTGGTCGACCTCTCGCCTGAAGAACTCGTTGCCCAGCGGCAAAGCCGCATTCGCGCACTCGGAAAGTTCAAAGAGATCAAGGCCAGTTAAATGGCCTTATCCCTCACGGTGGGGCTCTCGGGGGGGCTCGATTCCACTGTGCTGCTGCATCTGATGCAGCGCCTTCAGCACAAACTTCCGCATCTGTTTTCATTGTCGGCCGTGCATGTGCATCACGGATTGCAGCCTGCTGCCGATCAGTTTGTTTGGCAATCGGAAAAAGTCTGCCGCGAACTTGGCGTACCGTTAACGGTATTGCGCGTGCGCATTCCTGAATCGGACATTGCCACACAGGGCATCGAGGCGGCAGCGCGCCGCTACCGTTATCAGGCGATCACATCGCATCTATCCGATCACGAGGTCTTGGTGTTGGCCCATCATCGCGATGATTTGTTGGAGACCGCGCTGTTGCAGTGGATTCGTGGTGCGGGTCTCGAGGGCTTATCGGCCATGACACGGCTCTCGCGTATGCAGTCCGATGGCAAGCGAATCATGCGCTGGCGTCCTTTGTTGGATCAGAGCCGCGAGTCACTGTTGAACTACGCCACCGCTGAGGGCCTGACCTGGGTGGAAGATCCGACCAATGCCGATTTGGATCTGGCCAGGAATCGCATTCGCCATGAGGTCATGCCGGTCTTGCGTAGCCTGCGTGAAGGTGCGGATTCCGCGATGGCCCGAAGCATTGCCCATCTGCAGACCGCGCGGGATTTATTGGAGATGGTGACCGAGCAGGCCTTGGAAGAGAGCCGCTCGCCCGAGGGGCGCCTGAATCTGGAGGTGCTCTTTGTGCAAGACGAGGCCCTTGCTGCCCGTATCGTTCGCGGCTGGCTCAAACAGCACGGCGCTCCCACGCCGCCGACCAAGCGGCTGGCCGAGTTTTTACGTCAGCTGCGCGTGGCCCGAGAGCCGTTTGCGCAGATGGATCTCGCCGATCCGGCCACAGGCCAGGTCTGGCGGGTGTTGCGTGAGCGGGGCTTTCTGAAGATTGCGCGATAATCGCGTTTTTCGGCGTTTTTAAGATCATGGCGTTAATTGTTCATAAGTATGGCGGCACCTCGATGGGCTCGGTGGAGCGCATCAAGAATGTGGCGCGTCGTGTGGCCAAGTGGCAAAAAGCGGGCCATCAGGTGGTGGTGGTGCCTTCGGCCATGTCGGGCGAGACCAATCGTCTGCTGGGCCTTGCCAAAGAGATTTCCGAGCGGGCCGACCCGCGCGAATTGGATCAGATCGCATCGACCGGCGAACAGGTCTCGGTGGGTCTCTTG
>JBDLRC010000128.1:0-5491 GCA_039800265.1 Pseudomonadota bacterium | reverse complement strand
TGTTGCACATCTCAATCGCCTTGGAGAATCCCTGCGAAGGGTCCCCACCGGACCCGGGAGCCGTTACCGCAATGCCAAAGGTGCCGGGATCCCCTTTTGTGGAAGGATCGTTTTGCACATTCCATGCGGACCAGTCCAGGCCAGTGGTGATCGGTGCCGCCGTGTACCCGGGCTTAAACCGAAACAGGCTGGCGTCGTCCATCTTGGAACAATCCACGATCTTTCCGGGGTTCATGCGGTTGCCCGGATCGAAGGCCTCTTTCACACGCTCAAACGCATGAGTGATTTTTCGACCGAATTGCCACTCCACCCACTCGCTGCGCACCAGGCCATCGCCATGCTCGCCCGAGAAGGCGCCCTTGTACCGCCGCACCAACGCACCGGCCTCTTCCGCAATGGCGCGCATCTTTTGCGCGCCATCACGACGCATATCCAGAATGGGCCGCACGTGCAACGTGCCCACAGATGCGTGGGCATACCATGTGCCCTGCGTACCGTGTTTTGCAAACACATCGGTGAGCTGCGCGGTGTAATCGGCCAAGTGCTCCAAGGGCACCGCACAGTCTTCAATAAACGACACCGGTTTGCCATCGCCTTTAAGCGACATCATGATGTTCAGGCCCGCCTTACGCACCTCCCACAATGCCGACTGCGCCTTGGCATCGTCCATGCGTACCACCGACCCTGGCAGCCCAAGGTCAGCCATCAGCACATCCAAGTCGTTCAGCTGGCGCAGCGCCGCTGCCTTATCCTCGTTGGCAAATTCCACCAACAGCAGGGCATCGGTCTCCTTGCCCTGCACACGCGTCAATGCTGTTTCAATAACGGGCGCAAACACGGGGTTGGCCCTGGAGAGTTCAATCATGGTCCGATCCACCAGCTCCACAGCCATGGGCCTAAGCTTCACGATGTGCTGGGTAAGCGCCATGGCCTGGTGAAAGGTCGGAAAATTCACGACACCGAGCACTTTGTTTTTAGGCAACGGGGCAAGCTTTAATTTAATAGCCTCAAAGTAGGCCAAGGTGCCCTCTGAGCCCACCAGTAACTGCGCGAAATTCACCAATCCGTTTTGATGCTCTGGCAAGTACGGCCGTTCGCTCTGAGGAAAAAAGACATCCAGGTTATAGCCTCCCACCCGGCGCATCACCTTGGGCCAAACCGCTGCGATCTCATCGTTTACCGACTCCGCAATCTGAAAGAGCTGCGGAATCAAAGCGTTCATTCGCGCATTGGCCAGCGTCATATCCCCGCCGTCACCAAACAGCCCAAAATAGGCGCTCGTACCATCGGCCAACACCGCATCAATGCCGGCCACGTTGTGCACCATGTTGCCGTAATACAGCGAGCGCGAGCCGCACGAGTTGTTGCCGGCCATGCCGCCGATCGTGCACTGAGCCGAGGTCGAAACATCGACCGGAAACCAGACACCATGGGGCTTGAGCTGCGCATTCAGGTGATCCAACACCATGCCAGGCTGCACAGTGACGGTCATGGCCGAAAGGTCGAGATCGAGAATCGTACGCAGGTGTTTGCTGTTGTCGATGACCAAGGCCTCACCCACGGTCTGACCACACTGCGATGTTCCTGCGCCGCGAGGCAAGACCGGAATGTTCATGTCGCGCGCAACATCCAACGCAATGCGAGCATCCAGATCGGTCTGCGGAACCGCCACGCCAATCGGCATGATTTGGTAGATCGATGCATCGGTGGCGTACCGGCCACGCGAGGCCACATCAAAGAGCACCTGACCGCGCATCTCTTTGGCCAGACGCTTCGCCAACAAGCTCCGCTGATTGGCCTTGTTGAGCCCACCCGACAAAAATGAACGGCGGGAAGAGTCAACTGCATTCATGCCACGAGCTCCGATAGTTTGAGCACAATTTCACGCTTGTGATTCAGGTGATCACGCAGCAATGCCCCAAGCTGCATGCCATCGCGTGCGGCCAACGCCTTCACCATGTCTGCGTGTTCACGCACGGCGGCATCCCACTTTTTCTGATCCAGATTCGATCGAAAGCGAAGGCTCTGCAGCCGAACGTTGACCGACCGAAACACATCCTCAAGCACAGGATTACGCGCGGCCTGGTTGATTGCGGTGTGAATCTGGGCGTTGATCCGGTAGTAGGTGGGAAGATCTTTTTCGCGATGGGCCCGCTCCATGTCATCGTGCAGCTGTGCTACGCGCGCAATCTCCGCATCGGTTGCCCGCTCAGCCGCCAGCTGACCCGACAACGACTCCAGATGGGCCATCACTTCAAAGGCGGATGCCACCTCGTCCCGGCTCAGTCGATGCACAATCGCGCCACGATTTGGCTCAAGCCGAATAAGGCCCTCACCGGCAAGTTTCTTGATGGCCTCGCGCATGGGTGTACGGGACACGCCCATCTGCTCGCACAGAACCCGCTCGTTGAGCCGCACACCTGGCTCAAGGCGGCCCTCGACGATCTGACCTCGAATGCGATCGGCCACGGCATCGTGAAGACCCTGACGCCGAATTAGGGTTTGCTCGGTTGACAACAAAGGCTCCATGAGGACAATTGTATTCAATAATTTTGTATACAAATTCCTGGGGTCTACCCCAACACTTGATAGAAAGCACACCCTATGCAACGCGACCCCCACCTGAGCGCTATCGCCCCCATCAATGCCCCCAAAACCTTAAACCGCATTGGCCAGGGTCGCCACTTTCTGCAAATCCCTGGGCCCACCAATGTGCCGGATCGCGTGCTCCGGGCCATCGACTTTCCCACCATCGACCACCGCGGCCCTGAGTTTCAAAAGCTCGGGCTAAAACTTCTTGAGGCCATCAAGCCGGTCTTTGGCACCACCAACCCCGTGATCATTTACCCAGCCTCCGGCACCGGCGCCTGGGAGGCTGCGTTGGTGAACACGCTCAACCCCGGCGACACCGTGCTGATGGCCGAGACCGGCCACTTCGCCACCCTCTGGAAAAAACTCGCTGAGAAATTGGGCTTGAAGCCGGAATTCATCTCCGGCAACTGGCGACGGGGCGTCGATGCCAATCAGATCGAGGCACGTCTTCGCCAAGACACGGGCCACACCATCAAAGCCGTATGCGTGGTGCATAACGAGACATCCACCGGAGTCACCTCGAACATCGCCGCCGTCCGGGCGGCCATGGATGCAGCCAAGCATCCTGCACTGCTCATGGTCGACACGATCTCATCAATGGGCAGCGTCGAGTTTCGCCACGACGAATGGGGCGTGGACGTGACCGTTGCAGGAAGCCAAAAAGGTCTGATGCTTCCCCCGGGCCTCTCTTTTAATGCCATCAGCAACAAGGCAATTGAAGCCAGCAAAACATCCACACTGCCCAAGGCCTATTGGGGCTGGGAAGAAATTCTGGTGGCCAACAAAAATGGGTTCTGGCCCACCACACCGGCCACCAATATTTTGTATGGCCTGGCCGAAGCACTCGACATGCTCTATGAGGAGGGCCTGCCGAATGTCTTCGCGCGGCACAAGCGCCATGGTGAAGCCACACGCGCAGCCGTACGTGCTTGGGGCTTAGAGATTCTCTGCGAGAACCCCGAGGAGTACAGCCCCGTGCTCACGGCTGTCGTTATGCCCAAAAAACCCGATGGCAGCCATCACAACGCCGATGATTTTCGTAAGCAAATTCTCGAGCACTACAACATGTCTCTGGGCACAGGCCTGGCAAAGCTTCAGGGCTGGGTATTCCGAATCGGTCACCTCGGTGACTTCAATGACCTCACGCTTCTCGGAACGTTAGGCGGCGTGGAAATGGGGCTTGCCCGTTGCGGCATTCCCTACCAAAAGGGTGGCGTGCAAGCCGCAATCGACGTGCTTGCCAAAGCGTAATTGTGGTTTGCAGTGCATGCAGTTTCATGATTCGTACATTTCATAAAAAAGGAGACAACATCATGGGTATTCATCGAATTGCAACGGCCTCGCGCCGAACCGTGTTGGCCAGCTTGGTTGCCCTGGGACTTGGCGTAACCGCGACCGGCAGCGCGCTGGCACAAAACATAGAAATTAAGCTTGGCCATGTGGGCTCACCCGGTTCGCTCTTCGCGCAATCGGCCGAAGAATTCGCCAAGCGCGCTAATGCCAAGCTCGGCAACAAAGCAAAGGTCACGGTGTTCGGCTCCAGCCAGCTGGGTGGCGATAAAGAGATGGTTCAGAAGTTGAAACTGGGCACGCTCGATCTCTCCTTGCCTTCATCGGTCATGAGCTCAGAATCCGACCTCTTCGGTATTTTTGAGCTGCCTTACCTGGTGCAAGACCGCAAACACATGCAAAAGATTGAGAAAGAGATTGTCTGGCCCGTGCTGGCACCCGAAGCCGAGAAAAAAGGCCTGAAGGTCATCGCCGTGTGGGAAAACGGTTATCGCCACATCACCAACAGCAAGCGTCCAATCAAGGTGCCCGCCGACTTGAAAGGCATCAAGCTGCGTGTGCCCGAGGGCAAGTGGCGCGTGCGGATGTTCCAAGAGTACGGCGCCAACCCTTCGCCCATGAGCTTTAAAGAGTTGTTCACGGCACTGCAGACCGGCGTGATGGACGGCCAAGAAAACCCGTTCACCCAGATCTATTCCTCCAAGCTGCATGAGGTCCAAAAGTTCATCAGCCTGTCGGGCCACGTCTATACACCCGCTTACCTGACCGCGGGCTCGAAGAAGTGGGCGAGCCTGCCGGCCGATGTCCGTAAGATTCTGGAGGACACAGCCAAAGAAACACAGGGCTTCGTGTACCAGACCGCCGAAAAAGAAGACCGTGAACTGCTCGAGAAAATCAAGGCAGCCGGCACTGCAGCCAACGAGGTTGATAAAAAAGCATTTGTTGCCGCCAGCAAAGACATCTACACCGACTTTGGCAAGGAAGTGAAAGGCGCACAAGCCTTGATCGACAAGGCCAATAGCTTGCGCTAAAGGCATCAGAAGACCGCAGAGCAATCTGCGGTCTTTTTACTTGTGTCACTTCAATTGATCAGGGAGTAACGTTTTATGTCTCAGTCCGCAAGCATGCCTGCGGCCAGCGGTAGCCTTCGCGCCGCATATGGCAGGTTTCTCGAGTGGCTCGTTGGAATCTTGATGGTGGTGCTGTTTTTAGAAGTTACCGCCGGGGTGGTGTTCCGGACCCTGGGCCACCCCCTTGTCTGGTATGACGAAGTCGCATCGATGCTTCTGGCCTGGCTGACCTTCTATGGATCTGCACTGGCATCATTCAAACGCGGTCACATCGGCTGCCCAGAGATCATTGACATGATGCCCTCGGGAATGCGCCGGGCGTTTTCGATATTCGCTCAGATTGTGGTGATCGGCTTTTTCGCCCTGGTTGGCACCATGGGGGCCATGATTCTTCCCATTCTGGCCACCGACTCCATGTCGAGTGTGCCCAGTATCACCATGGACATTCTCCAGTCGGTGATCCCTATTTCTGCCGCGCTAATTCTGATTGCCGAGGTCATGACCTTGGTCGACCTGATCAAACAAAAACACTAAGCGAG
>JBDLRC010000127.1:0-7742 GCA_039800265.1 Pseudomonadota bacterium | reverse complement strand
CAACAATCGTGACTCGCCAAACGGCAGCATGTCCAAGACGCGGCCACGATGATCGATGGCTGCCGTGGCCCCGGTGTTGGTGGCGCGCAGCGTGGGCCGGCCGGTCTCCATGGACCGCATGCGTGCAATTGCAAGGTGTTGCGACAGTGCAATCGTGTTACCAAACCATGCCAAATTGCTGACGTTCAGAAGAACAGTCGGCTGATCATCGGCGGGACGAGACGGATGCAGCGGCCGGATGATTTCTTCACCAAACAGGTCTTCGAAGCAGATGTTCACGCCGATACGCTGGTCGCGTACCGTGATGGGCGGCTGCACTGCTGCACCCCGTTGAAAATCACCCAGCGGCATTTTCATGGCATCGACAAACCATCGGAATCCCCATGGAATAAATTCACCAAAGGGCACCAGGTGGTGTTTGTCGTAGCGGCCTGCAAACTGATCCAGTGGCGTCTGGGCCTCCAGTGCAATCAGGCTGTTGCGGTAGCCATCCGCATCGCGCATGGGCAGGCCTAGCATGACCGTAGCGTTGCTCAGCGACGCGAGCCGGTGAAAGGCTTCGCGCACATCAGGTGCTGCGAAGTCCCAGGGCCGCACCAGCGCGGTCTCCGGAAATACGATGAGATGGGCAGCCCCAGACGTAGTTGCCCCTCGCGCGAGTTCAAGCTGGGTCGTGATCGATTGCAGTTCACGCGCGGGGTCAAATTTCATGGATTGCGGAATCGCCCCCTGCACCAGTGCTGCCCGCAGCGGCCGCCCGGCCGGTTCGGTGAAGGGCGAGAGGCTCAGTGCAAAGCCAGCAATCAGAAGCGCCACCACGGCGATAAGCGCACTCCAGTAACGATATCGAATGGCCTGCGCAATCAGTGCCAGTGTCAGCGCTACCGCAAAGCCGACGCCGTAGCTTCCGAGTACAGGTGCTAGGCCAGCCAGCGGCGTATCCACCGCCAGATAGCCCAGCGCGAGCCACGGAAAACCCGTGAAGAGATGCCCGCGCAGCCATTCAAACAGCGTGACAGCTGCCGCGATCACGAGTGGTGCTGAGCGATCTGAGAAGTTGAGTTTTAAGGCGCGCACCGTCGCAGCAGCGCCCACGGCATACAGTGCGACATACGCAGACAGCAGGCCCGTGCCCAGCAGAGCAAGCCATGCGGGCATGTGGCCGTACACATGCAGGCTAATGTAGATCCAATACAGACCCGCGGTGTAACCGACCCACGCCAGGACCGCGGTAAGACGAATCATAGAGGCGCTTTAGCGCTCCGGCTCGGCCGGTACGTCGGGCTCCTCGGGCAGGCGTTCCACCACAAACACATGGACCTGCCGGGCATCGGCCCGTTGCACCTCAAAGCGAAAGCCATTGAGATCGATTTTTTCCCCGCGGTGGGGCACGCGGCCGAATGCATCGGTCACAAATCCGCCGATGGTGTCGACCTGTTCGTCTTCCAGGTTGGATTCAAAAGCTTCGTTGAATTGCTCAAGCGTGGTCAGTGCCCGCACGCGGAAGCGGCCCGCCTGACGAGGCATCGGCACGATGTTGTCGTCGTCTTCTTCAATATCGTGTTCGTCTTCAATGTCACCCACGATTTGTTCCAATACATCTTCGATGGTGATCATGCCGGCAACCCCGCCGTATTCATCCACCACAATCGCGATGTGATTACGGTTAACGCGGAAGTCGCGCAGCATCACATTCAGGCGCTTGGATTCCGGCACGAACACAGCAGGCCGAAGCTTGCCACGCAGGTCGTTGTCGTTTTCGGCCAGGCACCGCAGCAGGTCTTTGGCCAGCAGCACGCCAATCACATTGTCACGTTTGCCCTCGATCACTGGAAAACGCGAATGGGCCGTTTTGATGACCAGTTCAAGTATTTTTTCCCAGGGGTCTTCAATATCGATGACATCCATCTGCGACCGCGGGATCATCAGGTCGCGCACCTGAAGGTCAGCCACTTGCATGACGCCTTCCATCATGGAGACGGCATCGGCATCAATGACCGAATGCTCCTGCGCCTCGCGCAGCTGCTCCATCAGGTCTTCTTTGTCATCGGTTCGCCTGAAGAGTCGGTTGATCAGGCGTTCAAACTGTGTTTTGAATCGAGGTGTCCCGTTTCCGGGGTGTGGGTCACTCATGCAACGCGATGTGAGTTCAGGAGGCTCAATCTTGCCATACTCTCACCGAAATGGTCGGCCTGCGCGCACCCAGTTAGTGCAAATACGGATCTGAAATACGGAAGCGCCGCAAAATCGAGACCTCAAGCGCCTCCATACGATCGGCCTCTGCGGCGATCTGATGATCCAGTCCGCAGGCGTGCAGCACGCCGTGTACCACGAGATGTGCGTAATGATGATCGAGGGGCTTTCGTGAGGCCTTGGCTTCGCGTTGTACCACGGGGTGGCAGAGCACCAGGTCGGCAGCCAGCTCAGGGGGCCTGTTGTAATCAAACGTTAATACATTCGTGGCGTTCGATTTTTTTCGAAACCGGTGATTGAGTTGCTTTCCCTCGGCGATGCCAACAATCACGATGGTGATGTGGGCCGAGGTGCAGTCTGCGGGAAGACTGGCCAGGATCAGTCGCCGCAGTCGCGGCCGTGAGAGCGGAAACTGCTCGTCGTGAATGCCTTTTCCGAACAGCAGCGAAAGTGACAGCGTTGCCAACGTTAGATCGCTTCTCCGCGCAATGAATGCGGATATGCATGCGCGATGCGAACAGGAATCAGGTGGCCGATCAGGCGCGTATGCCCCTGCAGGTTGACCACGCGATTGTTCTCCGTTCGGCCCTGAAGCTCATCGGGGTTTTTGCGTGAGGGGCCTTCGACCAAGATGGTCTGCGTGGTGCCCACCATGCGTTGAGAGATGCCTGCGGCGTGGGCCTCAATCGTGGCCTGCAGATGCTGAAGCCGTTCAAGCTTTAGAGCCTTGGGCGTGTCGTCGGCAAGATCCGCAGCCGGTGTCCCGGGCCGCGGACTGTAAATAAAACTGAACGATGTATCAAAGCCGATGGTGGTGACCAGATCCATCGTGGCCTGGAAATCGGCCTCGGACTCACCAGGAAAGCCAACGATGATGTCGGTGGAGATCGAGATCTCTGGCCGTACGGCCCTTAGTCGACGAATGATCGATTTGTACTCAAGCGCCGTGTAGCCACGCTTCATGGCTGCGAGCACTTTGTCCGAGCCCGATTGCACGGGTAGGTGCACGTGATTCACCAGTTTGGGAAGTCGGCCGTAGGCCTCGATCAGCCGCGGCGTGAATTCGCGGGGATGCGATGTGGTGTAACGGATGCGTTCAATCCCATCGATGCTGCTGACCAGTTCAAGCAGGGTGGTGAAGTCTGCGGTGGGCGATTCCGCATCCTGTTTATCCAGTGCGCCCAGATAAGCATTCACGTTTTGGCCCAGCAACGTGACCTCCCGAACGCCTTTTGCGGCCAATTCTGCAACTTCTGCAATTACATCTTCCAGTGGCCGTGAGACTTCCGTGCCTCGTGTGTAGGGCACCACGCAGAAGCTGCAGTATTTGCCGCAGCCTTCCATGATGGACACAAACGCGGTGGGCCCTTCCACCCGCGCAGGCGGAAGATGGTCGAATTTTTCGATCTCGGGAAAACGAATATCGACCTGCGGTTTGCGGGTGAGACGTCGGGCTTCAATGAGATCAGGCAGCCGGTGCAGTGTCTGCGGGCCGAATACCACATCGACATAGGGTGCACGTTGAACGATGGCCTCGCCTTCTTGTGATGCCACGCAGCCCCCCACCCCAATGATCAATTCTGGTTTGAGTTTTTTGAGTTCCCGCGCCCGACCAAGATCTGAGAATACTTTGGCCTGGGCCTTCTCGCGCACTGAGCAGGTGTTGAACAAAATGACATCAGCATCCTCCGGTGAGTTGGTCGATTCCATGCCATAGGTGGCATTCAAGATATCGACCATCTTGTCGGAGTCGTATTCGTTCATCTGGCACCCGAAGGTGCGCACGTAAACTTTTTTGGGTGTGCCGGGTACGGCCGGCGCAGGGGTCTGATCTTGGCTCATGGTGGGGTGGTCGTGCCAGGGGTTGAACTGGAGGACACAGACCGTGATTTTGCCTCATCATGACGCACTATGGGAAAGGCATGGTTAAAGCCGGGCGTGCCGCGCCGCGAGTTCTGGGCGTGGGCCAGTCTTGATTTTGCAAACTCGGGCTACACCACCGTGGTGCTCACGGCCGTGTTTAACGCCTACTTTGTGGCCACCGTGATGCAGGGTGGCGCACAGGCCACACTGGTCTGGACCTTACTTCTGGCGTTCAGTTATCTGCTGGTGATGTTGACCGCGCCGCTTCTGGGCGCATACGCCGATCTGCGGGCCCAAAAGAAGTTGTTGCTGGTGATCACCACACTGGGCTGTGTCGGTGCCACTGCCCTGCTGGCCACGGTAGGCCCCGGCATGGTGGCGTGGGCAGCTGTATTGCTGGTGATCTCCAATTTTTGCTATGCCACCCATCAAGACATGACGGCAGCCTTTCTGCCGGAGTTGGCAGAAGAGGAGCATCTGGGCCGTGTTTCGGGGTACGGATGGGCCTGGGGGTATCTGGGCGGACTCACCGCACTCGGGTGTGCATTGGCATGGGTCATGCATGCCCAGTCGATGGGACGCGATGCCCAGGGCGTTGTCGGGGGCACGATGCTTATCACTGCCGTGGTGTTTTTGATCACTGCGGCAGCCGCGCTTGGCGTGCTTCGCGAGCGTGCTGTGCCGGCGTCGGTGAGTGGCCCGCTCCGTCTGTCGCAGTGGATTGAAAAAAGCTGGGGCCGGCTTGCGGTGACCTGGAGCCTGTCGAAATCCCAGCCCGACTTACGACGTTTTTTGTATTGCGTGGTGGTCTATCACGCGGGCGTGCAGACAGTCATTGCATTGGCTGCCGTGTATGCCCAGGAGGTGATGGGATTTTCCATGGCGCAGACCATTACACTTATTTTGGTGGTGAACATTACGGCAGCCGCAGGCGCCTGGCTCTTTGGGTTTGTTCAAGATCGCGTGGGCCACAAACGAAGCCTGATGTTGGCGCTGCTGGCCTGGATTGCCATGGTGCTCGTGGCATGGCAGGCCCAGACTGAGGCCATGTTCTGGATTGCTGCCAACTTCGCGGGTCTGGCTATGGGCGCATCGCAAAGCGGTGCCCGTGCAGCGGTTGCACATTTGGCCCGGCCGGGCCATGAGGCCGAGACGTTTGGGCTATGGGGCGTGGCCGTGAACCTGTCGGCAATTCTGGGCCCCGTGACGTATGGCCTCGTCACATGGATCACCGATAACGCGCACCGGGTCGCAATGCTGATGACGGGCCTGTTCTTTTTGATGGGGCTTGTATTGTTAACCCGTGTCGACTTTGATCGGGGCTACGCGGATAGTAAGAATGATTTGATACGGGGCCAGTGATGATCGAAGTCAGACAGGCCGTGGTCCGAGCCCTCGATCACATGATGGTGGGCGCCCGGATATCGGGCCACCATCTCTTGCCAATCGAGCAATTCGTCCCCTTTGGCCGCTACCAACAGATAACGCTCAGGCGCTGAGATGCCCACCTCGAGGGCTTTCAAATCGTCGATGTAGTCTTTTCGGAATTCAAGAATTTCATCGCTGTGCCACGCTGGAAGCGGGCCCACATAGGGCGCCAAGTCGCGTGCCGGCCAAGGCGCTGGGTTAAGCAGGGCGGCCTTGAACTGGCTGCGTGCCGGGTGGCGCTCCATAAGGGCGCTGGCAAAAAAGCCACCGAGAGAACTTCCGATCAGGCGGATGCGTTGTCCACGGGCTAGTGCCTCGTTGATCGCTGATTCGGCCTGCGCCATGGCGGTCATGGGAGCGATATCGAGTGCGGGGCAGATGTAGCCGATACCCTCGTGCGCGAGGTCTTGGCCAACGGCCACGGCCTTGGACGATTGAGGGGAACTTCGGAATCCGTGAAGGTAGATCACGGTGGTAGGCGTCGTGGGCATGGGCGGTGCGATTTACACTAGGAACGCTGATCTTAACTTGAGGAGATTGTGATCCATGTCGTCTTCGATATCCCATGTGCCCGGAGTGGCAGTCGTCACCGGTGCCGGCAGTGGCATTGGACGCGGTGTTGCGCGAAAGCTTCTCTCCTTGGGCTGGAAGGTCGCATTGATGGGCCGGCGCGAGGCACCACTTTTGGAGACGGCGCAAGGGTTTGAGGCTCTCGCCTTGGTCGTGCCTGGCGATGTCTCCAATGAAGATGACGTGGCGCGAGTGTTTGCCCAGACGGTGGCGAAGTGGTCGCGCGTAGATCTCCTGTTTAACAACGCGGGTATTTTCCCGACCGGTCAAACCATCGATGAGGTTGCGGTGGCTGAGTGGCGTGCTTCAGTCGAAATCAACCTAACCGGCGCCTTTTTGTGCGCGCGTGAGGCATTTGCACAGATGCGCCGACAGCAGCCTCAGGGCGGACGGATCATCAACAACGGATCGATTTCGGCGCATGCGCCTCGGCCCCAGTCGGTGGCCTACACGGCCACCAAACATGCCATCACCGGATTGACGAAATCACTGTCCCTGGATGGCCGGCCCTTTAACATCGCCTGCGGCCAGATTGATATTGGCAATGCGGCATCTGAGCTGACCTCCGGGATTGGTGCCGGTGCGCTTCAAGCCAACGGCACCCGCATGGCTGAGCCACGTATGGCCATCGCGGATGTAGCCGACGGCGTTGCCTACATGGCGGGGCTGCCGCTCTCGGCCAATGTGCAGTTTATGACGGTCATGGCGACCGCCATGCCGTTTATTGGTCGGGGCTAGCCGTTGGCCGGGTGACGCAGGCCGCCTCAAGCACACGCAGTTGGTGGCTAATGGAGAAGGTAGCGTTCAAAATCGCGTGAAGATCTTGGCGTTCCTGTTCACTCAGGTTTTGGCTGTCCTTGATCAGGCTGGTGTGGCCGGTGATAAGACTGAGTTGGTTTCGGATCTGGTGCAAAGACTCTCGCACAAGAGCAGCATCATCCACAAGCAAAACTCCTAGAGTACGGATTGAGGTTGGCAGTTCAAGATGATCTCTTGGGTCACGACAGCCCTTGCCACGGGCTGCGCGGGTATGGCGCAGACCAGTTGGGTAGTTGACTGTGTGATGGTCAATGGTAGTTGATCTGCAGACGATACGTCGACAAAGCCATCGGCACTGATAAACACACTTTTGCCGAAGCGGTCTCGGGCGTTGAGGGGCTCTCGCCAGTCGAGACCTGGGGCGTTCGCTAAACGCCATGTCTGCGTTGCCGACCAGAGTCCCTGGTAGTCCACCAGATAGGCTCGGTTTTGTGCAAGCGGAAGCCTTACCCGCGTGCTGGCCAGCTGGGCGCCAAACGGAATGGATTTGGCATCAATCGTGTAAACCGAGTCGGTCCAGGGTGGTGCTTTACGAAATACGGCAATGCCTTGCGCGTTACTGATTTGAGTATCGCGGCCCGAGTGACGAATGCGTAAATCAGGTGCGCCCAGCTTCTGGATCACCAGATTGTCCTCTCCTGACGGGGTGAGCATCACAGCTTCGCTGGTGATCCAGAGGCGCGACGCTGCGGACCAGTTGAGCCGCTGCTCAACCGAATCGGCGCGTAATGACAGATCACCGATGGGTGATGCATAGCGAAACAATCCATCGCTGCGCTGGCCCCCATCACGACGATGCGCAAGGCTAAGCAGTGGGCCGTAGAGTTGTCCTGAGCCCATAGTGGCCTGAACGGTTGCGCCCAGTTGCG
>JBDLRC010000126.1:0-4004 GCA_039800265.1 Pseudomonadota bacterium | reverse complement strand
TTATCTTCGCGCAGACTGAGTCGATACTCCGCACGGCTGGTGAACATTCGGTACGGCTCCTGCACGCCTTGCGTCACCAGATCATCGACCAGCACACCCAGATAGGCTTGGTCGCGCCCCGGCGTCCAAGCAGCGTCGCCCCGGGCGGACAGCGCCGCGTTGATGCCCGCCAACAAACCCTGCGCTGCGGCTTCCTCGTAGCCCGTGGTGCCGTTGATCTGTCCAGCGAAAAACAATCCGCCGATCGCTTTGGTTTCAAGCGAGGCCCGTAAAGCGCGCGGGTCGAAGTAATCGTATTCGATGGCGTAGCCCGGGCGGAGGATATGCGCCCGCTCTAGGCCAGCGATCGATCGCACCAGTTCTAGTTGTGCATCAAACGGCAAGCTGGTGGAAATGCCATTGGGATAAAACTCATTGGTTGTCAGTCCCTCTGGCTCCAGAAAAATCTGGTGCGAGGACTTGTCGGCAAAACGGTGGATTTTGTCTTCGATCGAGGGGCAATAGCGCGGTCCGACGCCCTCGATAACACCGGTAAACATCGGGCTCCGGTCAAGCGAGCCCCGAATAATGTCGTGTGTCCGCGCATTGGTGTGCGTGATCCAGCAAGGCACTTGGGCTGGATGCATGGTGACCGACCCCATCGACGAGAAGACTGGAATCGGGTCGGTGTCGCCGCCCTGCTCCGCCATCACGGAGAAATCGATCGTGCGGCCGTCAATACGTGGCGGCGTACCTGTTTTCAGGCGCCCCTGTGGCAGCTTCAGCTCTCTCAGGCGAGCTGCCAACGACGTCGCTGGGGCGTCCCCGGCCCGACCGCCGGCATGATGGCTCAGGCCCACATGTATTTTTCCGTCCAAAAACGTCCCAGCCGTCAGCACTACCGAGCGGCCATGAAACCGGATGCCGACTTGGGTTTGCACCCCAACAACTCGATCACCCTGGAGAACAAGGTCGTCGACCGATTGCTGGAAAAGCCAGAGGTTTTCTTGGTTCTCAAGCCGGCGGCGTATCGCCGCACGGTATAAAACCCGATCTGCCTGGGCGCGGGTCGCCCGCACCGCGGGCCCCTTGGAAGAATTCAAGATTCGAAACTGGATGCCGGCTTCATCAGCTGCTATGGCCATGGCGCCACCCAGCGCATCAACCTCCTTGACCAGATGCCCTTTACCGATGCCGCCAATCGAGGGATTACAAGACATTTGCCCCAGCGTCTCGATGTTCTGAGTCAACAGCAGGGTTTTCTGGCCCATGCGCGCAGCGACCAAGGCCGCCTCGGTGCCCGCATGGCCACCGCCCACGACAATAACGTCAAATTCCGCTGGAAAGTCCATGTAAGGCGGCGCCACCCTCGTCAAACAGAGGCTGGATTATACGGGGATTTAGCGTCAAAACCAGCCAACCAGAGCCCCAGCAAAGCCAGGTCTGCGCTGTTCCACGTGGAACAATGATTTGCTTTCCGAGTCGAGGCCGTTGATTCGACAGGAGTTGTTTCACGTGAAACACGTGCGAGCTCATCGCACAAATGCATCCCACGCGGTTTTGGCGATCAATGCGAGCACTGCCAGCAAAAACACTTTCCTGACGAAAGTCGCCCCCTCCTTTATGACCAGTCGCGCGCCCAGCCATGCGCCGGCCATGTTTGACAGCGCCATCACCACGGCTATCGCCCACAATGGTTCCGCAGTAGGGACAAACCAGACAAGTGCAGCCAGGTTGCACGCTACGTTGATAATCTTTGCCGACGCCGAGGCCCGCAAGAAGTCTTGCCCGAAAAATCTCACTAGTAGGAAGACAAGAAAGCTTCCGGTGCCGGGGCCAAAAAACCCGTCATAGAAGCCCATCACCGCACCCAGCAACAAGGCCGCCGCCGTTTTATTCTGGCCACTTACGCCCTCGCCTGCCTCTGCGCCGAAGTCCTTATGCCTGAAGACATGAATTGCCACGAGCGCCAAGATGAGCGGCAAGATTTTTCTGAACATGTCCGGCGGCACAATGGACATGGCCCAAGCACCCGCAAAACTGAACAAAAGCGCGCTGACCGTGGCTGGCAGCAAAAGCTCGAAGTCGACCGGGACGGTTTTCCAGAAGGTTCTCGCTGCAACAGCAGTGCCGCAAATACTAGAAAGTTTGTTGGTGCCGAACAGGGTCGCTGGTGTAGCCTGCGGATAAACGCCGAATAGGGCCGGAATCTGAATCAAGCCACCACCGCCTGCCACCGCGTCCAAAAGGCCCGCGAGCAACGCGGCCAGCGCGAGGATTAGATACGGCTCAATCCCTGTGCCGATGATCATTTATGCGAGGTAACCTGAGAGGCTACGCCGCCGCCGAAACGCCGCTATGTTAGTGATCACTCTTTGTAAATCCATTGCAAGTACAGGGCATACTGGTTAACAAACACCCACTGAGCCCGTTGGACTCGGCCGACACAAAGCCTAATTGGTCGACGACCGAATCAATTCGGCCGCTCTCTCGGCGATCATGATAATTGGCGAATTGCAATTACCGGAGCTGATGGTCGGCATAACAGCAGCATCCACCACCCGCAATCCCCGGATGCCAAGCACGCGTAGTTCACTATCCACTACGGCGCTTGTATCTGTCGATGCCCCCATTTTGCAGGTACCCACAGGATGGAACATGGTGGTGCCAATATCCCCCGCCGCACAAACAAGAACCTCTTCGGTGTGAAGCTCAGGGCCCGGCTTGAATTCTTGCGGAGTGAACCGCTGCAAAGCTGGTGCTGCAGCAATTCGACGGGTTAAGCGGATTGCATCTGCCGCAACTTTTTGGTCATCCGACGTCGACAAATAATTGAGGCTGATTTTTGGTGGCTGGCGAGGGTCTGCACTGGTGATTTCGACCGACCCGCGTGAACTTGGCCTTAAATTGCAAACGCTCGCCGTGAAGGCCGGAAAAGGATGAAGCGGCTGCCCAAATCGCTCCAATGAGAGCGGCTGCACATGATATTGAAGGTTCGCTCGAACCTGGGAAGGATCTGAGCGCGTAAACAAACCTAATTGGGACGGCGCCATCGACATCGGGCCACTCCGCCTTAACGCGTATTCTGCAGCGATCGCTGCTTTGCCCAGCCAAGTACTGGCCATGGTATTTAATGTTTTTGTGCCGCTTACTTTAAACACTGTGCGCAACTGCAAATGGTCCTGAAGATTTTGCCCCACGCCGGGTAAATTAATCACGGGTGAAATTTGATGCTGCTGCAACAGCTGCGCCGGACCGATGCCGGAGCCCTGAAGAATATGGGGCGAGCCAATCGCTCCAGCAGACAACAAAGTTTCTTTAAACGCTGTGGCAGTCCACTGCTTGCCACCACCCGTAAATTCGACGCCTTTGCAACGGATACCCTGCTCACCTTTTTCTAAAATCAGCTTCTGAACATGACAGCCTGTCATGATGGTCAAATTGCCTTGTCTGCTGGCGCTTTTCAAATACGCTTTTGCAGTGTTCCAGCGAAACCCGTTTTTTTGATTCACTTCAAAGTAAGCACACCCTTCATTGTCACCACGATTAAAGTCGGAAATAGTGGGTATACCTGTTTGAGCTGCTGCTTCGCGAAAAGCATCAAGAATCTGCCAACGCAAGCGCTGTTTCTCAACTCGCCACTCGCCACCAGCACCGTGGAATTCATTCGCACCGCCGTGATGATCTTCAGATTTCAGGAAAACCGGCAAGACCTTCTGCCATGACCAGCGATCGTCGCCCGTCAACGCAGCCCACTCGTCATAGTCTTGGCTTTGACCACGCATATAGATCATGCCGTTGATTGACGAACAACCACCCAGCACTTTCCCTCTGGGATAAATCAAACTTCTACCATTCAAACCCAGCTCTGGGGCTGTTCGAAAGCGCCAATCAGTGCGTGGATTATCAATGCAAAAAAGATAGCCAACAGGAATGTGAACCCAAACATAGTCGTCTTTACCACCGGCCTCGATCAGCAGCACATTACTACCCTTGTCTTGACTGAGTCGATTTGCGAGTACGCA
>JBDLRC010000125.1:0-4479 GCA_039800265.1 Pseudomonadota bacterium | reverse complement strand
CGGAATGTGCGCAGGCCCTCTCGAAATATCGAATCAATCCGGGCAATGTGGGCAAGGGCGCGAAGCGTGACAACCAGTTTGGCGCGATGATCGAGGCCGCCTGCAAGTACGACAAGCCGGTGCGGATCGGCGTGAATTGGGGAAGCCTGGATCAAGAGTTGTTGGCACGCCTGATGGATGACAACAGCAAACGCGCTGATCCGTGGGATGCCCAGTCGGTCATGCGTGAGGCCTTGGTGACCTCGGCCATTGAGAGCGCCCAGCAGGCCGAGCGTTGGGGCATGCCGGGCGACCGCATCACCTTATCTGCGAAAGTCAGCAGCGTTCAGGATCTGATCTCGGTCTACCGCGAGTTGGCCAGGCGTTGCGACTATCCCCTGCATCTTGGCCTCACCGAGGCGGGCATGGGAAGTAAGGGAATTGTGGCCTCGACGGCGGCGATGGCAGTGCTGCTGCAAGAGGGCATCGGCGACACCATTCGTGTCTCGCTTACACCCGAGCCCAATGGCGATCGTCGCCAGGAAGTGATCGTTGCGCAGGAGATGCTGCAATCGATGGGCCTGCGGGCGTTTGCGCCGATGGTGGTGGCCTGCCCTGGCTGTGGCCGCACCACGTCAACGTTCTTTCAAGAGCTCGCCGCAAAGATCCAGGCCTATCTGCGCGAGCAGATGGTGGGCTGGAAGACCCAATACCCGGGTGTCGAGAACATGACGGTGGCCGTGATGGGCTGTGTCGTCAACGGCCCCGGCGAGAGTAAGCATGCCGATATTGGAATCAGCCTCCCGGGAACGGGCGAACAGCCGGTGGCACCGGTCTTTATCGACGGTGAGCGCAATGTCACGCTGAAGGGCGATCGGATTGCCGAAGAGTTTCAGCTCATCGTGTCGAACTATGTTCAGCAGCGCTTTGGCGCATCACGCTCCTGAGCTTCTTTCATTTTTATTCAATCATCACTGTGAGTCTGCGTGGGAGCTTCTGAAAAACTTGCCGGTGTAAAAGGCATGAACGATCTGCTGCCGGATCACTCACCGCTTTGGGAGTGGGTCGAGGCCCGGGTGGCGAAGGTGTTTCGTCAGTACGGCTACCGTGCGATTCGCACGCCGATTCTTGAGCCGACTGCATTATTTGTGCGCGGCATTGGCGAAGTGACCGACATCGTTGAAAAAGAGATGTACACCTTCACCGATGCCTTAAACGGTGAGCAGCTGACACTGCGCCCAGAGAATACGGCCGCGGTGGTGCGCTCCGCAATTGAACATAACCTTTTGTACGACGGGCCCAAACGGCTCTGGTATGTCGGCCCCATGTTTCGCCACGAGCGGCCTCAGCGGGGCCGTTACCGGCAGTTTCACCAATTCGGGATCGAGGCCCTTGGGCTCCCTGGGCCTGATATCGATGCCGAGCAGCTGCTGATGATTGCGCGGCTTTGGCAGGTCTTGGGCCTGCAGGGCGAGAATGCCCCGCATCTCGAGATCAATTCTCTTGGCGAAAAAGAAGAGCGGCTTGCCCATCGTCAGGCCTTGATCACCCATTTTGAAGCCCATGCGGCAGTGCTTGATGCCGATGCGCAGCGTCGTCTGCACACCAATCCCTTGCGCATTCTCGACTCGAAGAATCCGGCAATGCGCGATGTGGTGGCGTCGGCGCCGCTGCTTTCCGATTTTCTTGGGCAGCAGTCGCGCGCGCATTTTGATGCGGTCTGTGCAGTGCTCGATGCCCATGGTGTGGCCTACACGGTGAACCCGCGTCTGGTTCGGGGCCTGGATTACTACAACTTGACGGTGTTTGAGTGGGTCACTGACAAACTCGGTGCCCAGGGTACGGTCTGCGGTGGTGGCCGTTACGACACCCTGGTCGAGCAGATGGGTGGCAAGCCCGCACCGGCCTGCGGTTTCGCGATCGGTGTGGAGCGGCTGGTGGAATTACTAAAAGAAGTTGCACCACCGGATGTGCCCTCGGGTCTGGATGTGTATCTGGTCCATTGGGGCGAGGGCTCGCAGGCGGTTGCATTGCAGGTGGCCGAGCAGTGCCGATCCGCTGGCCTTGCGGTGCAGATGCATTGCGGTGAGGGCAGCCTGAAGTCGCAGATGAAAAAAGCCGATCAGAGCGGCGCAGCGTACGCGATCTTGTTGGGCGATGATGAGCGGGCTCAGGGCAAGGCATCGGTGAAGCCGCTGCGCGCACAGACTGCAGCCACGCAAGAACTGGTTCCGATCGGCGATTTACCGATTTTTTTGAAAGAGAAGTGCAATGCGTGAAGATTTAGAGCAACAAGAGCAGCTCGATGCCATCAAAGGCTTTTGGCAGGACAACAAAAAATGGATCGTGCCGGCTCTGGTGGTGGTGCTGGTTGCCGCCGTCGGATTCAATGGCTGGACGTTCTGGCAAAACCGACAGGCCAATGCCGCGACCGATGCGCTCACCGCCATGGAAAACGCAATCGGTGAGCAGAATGTGGATAAGGCCCGTGCGGCATACAAGGCGTTGGCCGACGACTACAGCAGTTCTACACAGGCGGCACTTGGCGGGCTGCAGATGGCCAAGGTCCTGGTGGCCGGTGGTCAGCTGGCCGAGGCGCGTGGTGTGTTGGAGCGCGTCGCCAAACATTCGCAAGATGACTTCGCGTGGATCGCCAAGATTCGTTTGGCCGGCGTGATGCTCGATGAAAACAATGCCAAGGCTGCGCTTGAGGTACTCGCGGGTAAACCGCCAAAAGAATTCAGTGGCCTGGTGAACGACCGTCGTGGGGATGTGCATGCAGCCCTGGGCAACAAAGAAGAGGCCCGTGCTGCCTGGAAAACAGCGGCTGATGAACTCGGCCCCCAGTCGCCGAGTCGTGAGCTGGTGCTGCGCAAACTACAAACCGTCGATTCCTTTGGAGGATCAAAGCCATGAACACCGGTCTGCATCGCACCGCGCTACTTGCAGCGCTGCTGGTCACATTGGCAGTCGCGGGCTGTGGCGGCACTAAAAAGCCGCAGCCGGCAGGCCTCACTGCGTTTACTCCGGTGTTGCCGGCCACCGTGGCCTGGAAGGCCGATGTTGGCCGGGCGTTAACGGTCGAGACCGGTGTAGGCCAGTTCTCCCCGGCCGTCAGTGGTGACCATGTCACGGCGGCCTCAAGCACTGGCAGCGTTACCCGGGTTCAGTTGTCCGATGGAAAGCTGGTCTGGCGTGTGGATGTGGGCACTCCGATTGTTGCGGGTGTGGCGGTTGGCAGTGGTGCCAGTGTCGGCATGGCGGCCGTCATCACGACTAAAAATGAATTGGTGTTGATTGCTGCCGATGGAAAGGTCGCCCGAACAATCGCTTTGGGCGGTGTGGGCCTTGAGATTCCGGCCATTACGGGTTCGACTGTGGTGGTGCGTCTGGCCGATAACCGTGTCAGCGCATGGGATGTTGCCACTGGCACGCGGCGTTGGGTGATTCAGCGTACGTTGCCACCGCTGGTGCTGCACGCCCAGTCGGGTCTGCGTGTCGCGGCCCAGTCGCCCGAAGATATGCCCAGTGCAGTGATTGGCCCCACCGATGTATTGGTGAACATGGCCGGTGGCCGGCTGGTCTGGTTAAACGCCACCACGGGTGCGGTGCGTTGGGAAGCCCAGGTGGCCACGCCGCGCGGCAGCAATGAAGTGGAGCGCATTGTTGATCTGCTGGGCGCAGCCATGGTGGAAGGCCCCGATGTCTGTGTCTCGTCGTATCAGACCCTGGTCTCGTGCTTTGGCGCGGAGAGTGGCCGCCGGCTCTGGAGCCGCGATTTCAATGTGGCCTCGCCTCTGGCTGCCGACAGCCGGTTTGTGTTTGTGGTGGATGAACAGTCACGTTTGCATGCATTGTCGCGACGCGATGGTTCTACCGCCTGGTCGATCGATACATTTCAGCTGCGTAACCTGATGTCGCCTGTAGTGTCGGGCCGTGCCTTGTGGGTCGGTGATCGATTTGGTGTCTTGCATGGACTGGATCGCGACAGCGGAAAAATCATGGCGCGCGTGAACCTTGATGGCGGCACCATCAGCGGTGCAATGCGTGCAACGCGATCGGGCTTGGTCGTGCAGACACAAGGCGGCCAGCTGATGCTGATCCGAACGGAAGGCTGATCGTTGAGTGCAAAACCCGTGGTCGCCCTCGTTGGGCGCCCCAATGTAGGAAAGTCAACGCTCTTTAATCGGCTCACGCGATCCCGAGACGCTTTGGTCGCCGATTTACCGGGGCTTACGCGGGATCGTCACTACGGCGAGGGCCGTGTCGGCCCGCGGCCTTATCTGGTGGTTGATACCGGCGGCTTTGAGCCTGTCGTGAAGGAGGGCATCACCTTCGAGATGGCCAAGCAGACCCGTCAGGCGATTGCAGAGTCTGATGCGGTGGTCTTTGTGGTCGATGGCCGCACCGGTGGGGCGCCACAAGACCTTCAGAGTGCCGATCTGTTACGCAAGTCAGGCCGTCCGGTTAGCTTGGCCGTGAACAAACTCGAAGGCATCA
>JBDLRC010000124.1:0-4868 GCA_039800265.1 Pseudomonadota bacterium | reverse complement strand
TGAGGCCACCAGCGCAACCCAGTAGTTAATGCTGAAGTCGGGCATGCCAAGCCAATTACCGACCTGGGTCAACCCGATCCACGCCAAGAACGCACCCAGCATGTACTGGGCCCCATGCGTGAAGTTAATCACGTTAAGCAGACCGAAAATGATCGCCAGACCCAGACTGAGAATGGCGTAAAACGATCCGTTGATCAGCCCCACCAGAAGCTGAGCAACCAGCGCCTGGGGGGTGATGCCAAATGCTTCAAGCATGAGAGCCGTGCCTTACGTGCTGAAATGCGTTCAGGTCGCCAGAATTACTTAACCAGCTTGCACGACTTGTCCAGCGGAGCCGTAGCTTCGGCAGCCGGGATGGTCGCGACCAGCTTGTAGTAATCCCAAGGGCCCTTGGACTCGCTCGGCTTTTTGACTTCAAACACATAGAAGTCGTGGGCGAACTTACCGTTGACCTGGATGTTGCCTTTGAAGAGGCCATCATCGATCGGGGTCGACTTGAGCTTATCCATCACAGCCTTGGTGTCGTCGGTCTTGGTGGCTTCAATGGCCTTTAAGTAGTTCATGACCGAAGAGTAGACACCCGCGTGCACCATGGTGGGCATGCGCTTATGGCGATCAAAGAAGCGCTTGGACCAGGCACGGGTCTTATCGTTCAGATCCCAGTAAAACGACTCGGCCACGCTTAGGCCCTGGGCCGCTTTGAGGCCAAGGGAGTGCACATCACTCAAGAAGGTGAGCAGCGGCACGATGGTCTGCTTTTCGCTGATGCCGAACTCGGCGGCTTGTTTCACCGCATTGATAGTGTCTTGACCAGCATTGGCAAGGCCAATCACCTGGGCCTTGGAGGCCTGGGCCTGCAGCAGGAACGATGACAAGTCTGCACTCGGGAAGGGGTGACGCACAGAGCCCACCACCGTTCCACCGTTGGCCTTCACAATGGCTGCGGTATCGCGCTCAAGGTTGTGGCCAAAGGCGTAGTCGGCCGTCACGAAGAACCAGGTCTTCTTGCCGCCTTTGACCAGTGCCTCACGGGCCTTACCCAGGTTATAGGTGTCATAGACCCAATGAATGTTATTGGCCGTGCACTTTGAGCGGGTGATGTCCAACGAGGCAGAACCCGAATTCAGGGTGATCTTGTTTTTCTGCTCACCGATTTCCATCGCGGCCAGACCGGCACTGGTGGTCACCAGGTCTACGATCACATCCACTTTCTCTTTATCGAACCACTCACGGGCCTTGTTCGCGGTGATGTCAGCCTTGTTCTGGTGGTCGGCCGAGACCAGCTCAATTTTCTTGCCCAGGATGGTTTTGGCTTTTGAGAAATCTTCGATGGCCATTTGGGCGGCTACCACCGAGCCCTTACCGGCCAGATCCGAATAGGTGCCCGACATATCGGTCAGAACACCAATCTTCACCACGTCATCACTGATTTTCTGTGCAAATGCACTGCTGGCCGCAGCGGCGACAAACAGAGCGGCTACAGCTTTGGTAACGGTATTGCGTTTCATCTCCTCAGTTCCCTTCTGTTGTAATGCCGACGAAAACTTAGACACCCAAATACTCGTTGAGCATTTCGGTATTGGTAGCGAGTTCGTCTTTCTTCACCACCTTGACCACCATGCCACGTTCCACCACATAGTGCCGATCGGCCAGTGGCGCAGCAAAGCGGAAATTCTGTTCAACCAACACAATCGTAAAACCACGCTCGCGCAGATCGGTCACGATCTGGCCCAGCCGCTGCACAATCACCGGTGCCAAGCCTTCGGTGATTTCATCGAGCAACAAGATCTTGGCCCCGGTGCGCAAAATACGGGCAATGGCCAACATCTGCTGCTCGCCGCCAGAGAGCCGCCCACCAGGGCTATTGCGACGCTCTTTCAAGTTCGGAAACATCTCGTAGATCTCATCGACGCTCATGCCCCCTTCGGCCACAACCGGCGGCAACATCAGGTTTTGTTCGCAAGTGAGACTCGTGAAAATGCCCCGCTCTTCAGGGCAATAGCCAATGCCCAGACGGGCAATGGTGTGGGGCTGCATGTCAATGGTGTCGACACCATTGACCTTGATCGTGCCCATGCGTTTCCCTACCAGCCCGCAAATAGCGCGCAGAGTGGAGGTGCGGCCTGCACCGTTTCGGCCCAACAAGGTCACGACCTCGCCGTGATCAACTTCCAGGCTCATGCCGTGCAAGACATGCGATTCGCCGTACCAGGCGTGCAGACCGTAGATATGCAGTGCGTCCATCGCTTAATGCCCCGCCGGTGAAGCTAACTCCGCCTGCGCAGAGCCCATGTAGGCCTCCATCACCTGCGGATTCTTGGATACTTGGTCATAAGTGCCGCTGGCAATCACAGCACCCCGCTGCAGCACGGTGATCGTGTCGGCAATGGACGAGACCACCTTCATGTTGTGCTCCACCATCAATACAGTGCGGCCCACCGAGACTTTTTTAATCAGCTGGGTCACGCGATCAACATCCTCGTGGCCCATGCCCTGGGTGGGCTCATCAAGCAGCATCAACTCGGGATTCATGCCCAACGTAGTGGCGATCTCTAATGCACGCTTGCGGCCATAGGGAAGGCTGACCGCTGTTTTATTCGCAAACTCTTTTAAGCCCACCTGCTCGAGGTAGTCCATCGCTTCGTCGTTGAGGCTATCGAGCACCCGCTCGCTCTTCCAAAACTGCATGGAAATACCCAAACGGCGCTGCAGCCCGACACGCACATTTTCCAGAACGGTCAGGTGCGGAAACACCGATGAAATCTGAAATGACCGCACCATACCGATCAGCGCAATCTCGGCCGAACTCTTGTTCGTGATGTCTTGATCGTTGTAGATGATGTTGCCCGAGGTGGGCGTGTGAAACTTGGTCAGCAGATTAAAACAGGTGGTCTTGCCTGCACCGTTAGGGCCAATCAACGCGTGAATCGTTCCGCGCCGGACATTGAGATCGACATTGCTCACGGCCGTAAAGCCCATGAACTCTTTGGTCAATCCTTCAGTTTTTAGAATGTAATCCGACATCCTCGCCCTGCGTGTCTTTATGCCAACAAATCGTTTAAACCCGCCGCCATGGATGCGACCACTTCTTCGCCAAGACGTACCGACTGAGACAAGCCTGCCGCCTGAGGCAAGATATGCTGAAAATAAAAGGCTGCTACCCCGATTTTTTGAGCATAAAACGCATCTCTCGAATTATTTGCGATATGGTTTGCCGCCAGTACTGCGGATTTCCCCAGTAACCAGCCACAGCAGACCACGCCAAAGCATTTCAACAACGGATACGCCCCGGCCAACCCTGCCGCCGGATGTTTAGGCTGCACATCCAATACCCACTCCACCGCACGCTCTAGCGATAACGCGGCCGTGCCCAGCGTGGCGCCCATGCTCTTAAACTGCATATCCGATGAAGCCTGCAACTGACTGGCCAGTTCTTGAATCTCTTGAATCAGGCGCCGAGCCTCCTGGCCGCCATCACGCACAATTTTTCGGCCCAGCAGATCATTGGCCTGGATCGCCGTGGTGCCCTCATAAATTGGCGTAATGCGTGCGTCCCGGAAATGTTGCGCCGCGCCCGTTTCCTCCACATAGCCCATGCCGCCGTGCACCTGAATTCCAAGCGAGGTGATCTCGACCGACTGCTCGGTAGAAAACCCTTTCACAATGGGAATCAGCAGGTCCACTCGGGCCTGTGCGCGGGCCCGCACCTGCGCATCGGGGTGACGGCTCGCGCGGTCAATCTCTGCCGATGCAAGATAGGCCAGCGCACGCATGCCCTGGGTCTGCGAACGCATGGTCATGAGCATGCGCGACACATCAGGGTGATGTGCAATGGGAAGCGTGCCGCTCTTACCGGGGATCTTCCCTTGGACCCGCTGCAAGGCATAGCTGGCGGCCGCCTGATAGGCGCGCTCGGAGATGCCCACACCCTCTAAGCCGACCGCATGGCGGGCACTGTTCATCATGGTGAACATGTACTCCAGGCCGCGGTTGGCCTCGCCCACCAAAAACCCGATGGCGCCGCCATTTTCCCCATACGACATCACCGCAGTTGGGCTGGCATGAATGCCGAGCTTGTGTTCAATCGAGATGCATTTCACATCATTGCGCGCACCGAGCGATCCATCGGCATTGACCAGAAACTTCGGCACGATAAAAAGCGATATGCCTTTCACGCCCGCCGGCGCATCGGGAAGGCGCGCCAACACCAAATGAATGATGTTTTCGGTGAAATCATGCTCGCCGTACGTGATAAAAATTTTCGTACCACTGATCTTGTAATGCCCTGACGGGTCAGGGACTGCCTTCGCAGACACCACCGAGAGATCCGACCCCGCATTCGGCTCGGTCAGATTCATCGTACCGGCCCATGTTCCCGACACCAGATTCGGCAGGTACATCGCACGCTGCTCTTCCGATCCATGATGCTCGATCGCTTCGATGGCTCCGGCCGTAAGCATTGGGCAAAGCATGAACGCCATGTTGGCGCCATGCCACATCTCATTGACTGCAGTGGCCACCACCGTGGGCAGCCCTTGGCCGCCGTATTCCGGGTTGCAGCCCAGGCCCATCCAGCCGGCCTCGGCGTACTGGGTGTAGGCCTCTTTAAACCCCTTGGGCGTGGTCACTGCATCACCTGCGTGCACACAGCCTTCTTGATCACCCGTCCAATTCAGGGGGGCAAGCACGCCACCTGCAAACTTTGCGGCCTCATCGAGAATTGCCGAGACCAGATCCTCACCGGCATCTTCATACCCTGGAAGCGCGGTGATATCGGACAGCGGAATCAGTTCATTCAGTACAAACTGCATGTCCCGAACGGGGGCGTTGTAATCGGCCATAAACAGCTGGTCTCCTCAATCGATCGC
>JBDLRC010000123.1:0-2933 GCA_039800265.1 Pseudomonadota bacterium | reverse complement strand
GCCTTGCTCCCGCAGAGCATTGCGGTCACGTGGGCGCGTTGTGTTTCCCCGGAGTTTCACGCGCGCTTTAGCGCACGCTGGCGTGAATACAGTTATTCGATCTACGTCTCGCCCACACGCTCGCCATTAAAAGATCGTTTCGCGACATGGTGTTTTCAGCCGCTTGATCTCGCCCAGATGCAGCGGGCTGCGGCCCTGGTGGTGGGTACCCATGATTTCAGCGCCTTCCGGTCTGCAGAGTGCCAGGCGCAGTCGCCGGTGCGCACGATTTCGAACTTCGATGTGTCGCAGCACCAAGAGACCATTACGTTCCGTATTCGGGGCAATGCGTTTTTGCATCATATGGTGCGAAATCTGGTGGGCTCGGTGGTCGAGGTCGGCCGCGGCGCCCAGCCGGTGGAGTGGATGGCCCACGTGCTGGCCCAGCGTGACCGTGGCCTGGCCGCACGGACATTCCCTGCGCAGGGCCTGTGCCTTACCCGTGTCGAGTACGATTCGGGCTTATTGCCTGTGAGTCCATGCGAACCCGAATCAAAATCTGCGGCCTGACCCGCGAGCCCGATGTGGATGCTGCCCTGGCCGCCGGGGCCGATGCGCTGGGCTTTGTGTTTTATGAAAAAAGCCCGCGATGCGTGTCCATTCAGCAGGCCCAGCGCCTGGTACGACGCCTTCCGGCCTGGGTGGCCAGCGTGGGCCTCTTTGTAAACACCCCGCGCGATGTGGTGCTTCAGGTCAGTGATCAGGTGGGTCTCTCCCATATCCAGTTGCACGGCGATGAGTCGCCTGAGGACTGCGCCGGGCTCGGCCGCCCCGTGATCAAGGCGATTCGTATCGCGCAAGACGACCACACGCCTGGCCATCTGGCCCGCCGCGTGGCCCAGTACATGGACTGCCAGGCGGTCTTGTTCGATGCCGACAGCAGCGCCTTTGGCGGCAGTGGCCGGTCGTTTGACTGGTCGATTCTGGCCGGGGCGTTCGATAAAGCCCCAGGGCTGGCGGCCACCTGGGTGCTCTCCGGGGGGCTAGAATCGGGGTCTGTTGGACGGGCTATCGCTCAGTGTTCTCCCCCGTGTGTCGATGTCAGCAGCGGGGTCGAGCAGCAAGAGGGTGGGGTGTCCGTCAAGGGTATAAAAGACGCCCAGCGTATTGTCGAGTTTGTCGCTGCGGTTCGAGCTGCCGATCAGAAAAACGTCTCATGAAACCAAACGACCTGCCAAAGACTGAGCCTTATCACTATCCGGATGCCCGCGGCCATTTCGGCCCCTACGGTGGCAGTTTTGTATCGGAAACGTTGACCCAGGCCCTCGAAGAACTTCGCGAGGCCTATGCCCACTATCAAAACGATCCTGAATTCCTGGAAGAGTTTCACCGTGAACTGAAACACTTCGTGGGCCGTCCCAGCCCGATCTATCACGCCAAGCGTTGGTCGGATCAACTTGGCGGTGCGCAGATTTACTTTAAGCGTGAAGACCTCAATCACACCGGTGCCCACAAGGTGAACAACACCATCGGCCAGGCGTTGCTTGCCAAGCGCATGGGCAAGCCCCGCGTGATTGCCGAGACCGGTGCAGGCCAGCACGGTGTGGCGTCGGCCACGGTAGCAGCCCGATTCGGCATGGAGTGTGTGGTCTACATGGGCGCGACCGATGTGGCCCGTCAGGCCGCCAACGTCTACCGCATGAAACTTCTCGGCGCGACGGTGGTGCCGGTTGAAAGCGGCTCACGCACGTTAAAAGACGCGCTTAATGAAGCCATGCGTGATTGGGTCACCAATGTTGAAAACACCTACTACATCATCGGAACGGTTGCCGGTCCGCATCCGTACCCCATGATGGTGCGCGACTTTAATTCCGTGGTGGGCAAAGAGTGTCTGTGGCAGATGCCCGAGATGGTGGGCCGTCAGCCCGACATGATTGTTGCTTGTGTGGGCGGTGGCAGTAATGCCATGGGTATTTTTTACGATTACCTGAATGTTCCCGATGTGAAGCTTGTCGGCGTGGAAGCCGGCGGCGAAGGCCTGCAGTCGGGCCACCATGCCGCCACACTCTCGGCAGGAACGCCGGGTGTATTGCATGGCAATCGCACGTATTTGATTCAAGATGCCAACGGCCAAATCATGGAGACGCATTCGGTGTCGGCCGGTCTGGACTACCCGGGTGTGGGCCCTGAGCATGCCTGGCTCAAAGATTCCCATCGCGCTGACTATGTGGCGATAACCGATCAGGAAAGCTTGGATGCATTCCATACCTGCTGCCGTATTGAGGGCATTATTCCTGCACTCGAAACCAGCCATGCACTGGCCTATGCGGCCAAGGTCGCGCCGACCATGGCTCGAGACAAGATTATTTTGGTGAATCTGTCCGGCCGTGGCGACAAGGACATGCACACGGTTGCATCCCACAGCGGGATCACGTTTTAACTGCACTTATCGTGTCTCGCATCCACGCTACATTTGAACGCCTGCGTCAGCAGGGCAAGACCGGCCTGATTCCTTATGTCACGGCAGGTGACCCGAACCGCGAGACGGTGGTCGAACTGATGCACTGCCTGGTGAAAAGCGGCGCCGACGTAATCGAGCTGGGCGTGCCGTTTTCAGATCCCATGGCCGATGGCCCTGTGATTCAGCGGGCCAGCGAGCGGGCATTGGCCAAGCATGTAACCCTGAAAGACTGTTTGCAGTGGGTCACGGAATTTCGTCGCAGTGATGCACAGACACCGATCGTGCTGATGGGCTATGCCAATCCGGTCGAGCGCTTTGGCGCCGATGCCTTTGTCCAGGCAGCCAAGCAGGCAGGCGTGGATGGCACCATCATTGTCGATTACCCGCCTGAAGAATCCGAGTCCTACAGCGAGGCACTGCGCGCCGCAGGCCTGGATCCTGTATTTCTGCTGGCGCCGACCTCCACCGAGTCACGCATGCAGGATGTTGCGCG
>JBDLRC010000122.1:0-4685 GCA_039800265.1 Pseudomonadota bacterium | reverse complement strand
CACCGGTCACGCTTCCTAAACCTGAAAAGCTAACGCCAACCGATGTCATCCGTGACTTTAAAAAAGAAGACTATCTAAAAGCGGTCGGTGTGGCGAAAGAGTACATTGCCGCAGGCGATGTCATGCAGGTCCAGATTGGCCAGGTGCTGCGCAAACCTTACGCGGGCTCCCCGCTTACGCTGTATCGAGCGTTGCGCTCTATCAATCCCTCGCCGTATATGTATTTTTATGATTTCGGTGACTTTCATGTCATTGGGGCGTCGCCCGAGATTCTGGTGCGACAAGACCGTATCGAGGCAGACGGCAAGCCCGAGACCCGTGTCACGATTCGTCCTATCGCGGGAACGCGTCCGCGTGGAGCCACGCCCGAGCAAGATCTCGCGCTTGAGCAGGAGTTAATAGCAGACCCGAAAGAACGGGCTGAGCATGTCATGCTGATCGATCTTGCCCGAAACGATATCGGCCGTATTGCGCAGACCGGCTCTGTCCAAGTGACCGAACAAATGGTGGTGGAGCGCTACTCGCATGTGATGCACCTCGTATCCAACGTCGACGGCCTGCTCAAGCCGGGCCTGACCGCCTTAGATGTGCTGCGCGCATCCTTTCCTGCGGGAACACTGACCGGTGCGCCAAAAATTCGCGCGATGGAAATCATTGATGAGCTCGAGCCGACCAAGCGCGGCTTGTATGGCGGTGCCTGCGGCTACCTTTCGTTTGCCGGTGACATGGATCTTGCCATTGCTATTCGCACGGGTGTGCTGAAAGACGGCCTGCTCCATGCGCAGGCCGCCGCGGGCATCGTGGCCGATTCGATTCTTGAAAACGAATGGTTGGAGACCGAGAACAAGGCCAGGGCCATGATCCGCGCCGCAGAGCTGGCAGAGCAGGGTCTTGATGCAACGCACGTCCCGGGCAGTCCGGGCATTCGGAATTCATAGGGGTCGAGGCATGAAGGTTTTAATGATCGACAACTACGATTCGTTCACCTACAACCTGGTGCAGTATTTCGGTGAGCTCGGCGCGAATGTTGAAACTATTCGCAACGACGCCATCACTTCAGAAGAAATTTTGAATCGGGCTGCTGATAGCCGGCCCGATCGAATCGTGATTTCTCCGGGGCCTTGCAGCCCTGCGCAGGCTGGTATTTCAATTGATTTGATTCGCAAGGCGGCCGGACATGTACCGCTCTTGGGTGTATGTCTTGGCCATCAGGCGATCGGCGAGGCGTTTGGCGGCAAGGTCATTCGCGCCAAAACGCTGATGCACGGCAAAACTTCGCGCATTGAGCACACCGCGCAAGGCGTTTTCCGTGGATTGCCATCTCCCATGACCGTGATCCGTTACCACTCGCTGGCGATTGAGCGCGCGACGCTTCCTGCCGAACTCGTCGTCACGGCCTTGACAGCCGATGGTGAAATCATGGGTGTGCAGCACAAGACACTCGCTGTGCACGGCGTGCAGTTTCATCCCGAATCCATCCTGAGCGAGCATGGTCATGCCATGCTGAAAAATTTTCTTGATCAACCCTAGACAGCTATGGCTTTTACTCTTCCACAGGCGTTAAGCCGCATCGTCGCCCACCAAGATCTCACCCACGATGAAATGGTGCAGATTGTCCGGGCCATCATGTCGGGCGAGGTGTCCGCTGTGCAGACCGCCGCTTTTCTTGCGGCGCTAAGGGTGAAGGTAGAGACCACCACTGAAATCGCTGCGGCCGCATCGGTGATGCGTGAATTTGCGACCCAGGTAAAGGTCGATAGTCCTCATCTGGTTGACATGTGCGGCACGGGCGGTGACGGTGCCCACACCTTCAATATTTCCACCACAGCTATGTTCGTGGCCGCTGCTGCAGGCGCCCATGTCGCCAAGCACGGAGGCCGTTCCGTATCGTCCACCACGGGCAGTGCAGACATACTTGAGGCGCTCGGGGCCAACATCAATCTACCCCCAGAGCGTGTGGTTCAGTGCATTCAAACCGTGGGCATCGGGTTCATGTTTGCGCCAAATCACCATCCAGCCATGAAGCACATTGCGCCCGTGCGCAAAGAGCTGGGTGTACGCACGATCTTCAATATTCTTGGGCCGCTCACCAACCCCGCCGGGGCCAAGCATCAGCTCATGGGTGTGTTTCACCAAGAATTGGTGGGCATACAGGCTGAAGTCCTGCGCAAGCTCGGCTCTGAACATGTCTTGGTGGTCCACGCCCATTCGGGCTTGGATGAGCTCGCGCTTTGCGGTGAAACCTCGGTGGCCGAGCTTCGGTTTGGCCACATCGAGCAGTTCAACGTCACCGCACAGCAGTTTGGGTTTCCAAGTTACTCGGTGCAGGAGTGTGATGCAGCACTAAGAATCAGTAACGTCGAGGAATCAAAGGCCAAGATGCATTCGGCCTTGAACAACGAGTCAGGCCCTGCCCGCGACATCGTAGCTTTTAATGCGGCCGGCGCCTTATATGCGGCCAATGTCGCTGACTCCATGCAGGCCGCGGTGGATCTGGCCATGAAAACCATTGCCTCGGGCGCAGCCAAACAAAAGCTCGCCGATTTCGTTGCCCAGACCAACACACTTGCTGCCTAGATGTCCGACATTCTTCAGCGCATTCTAGAAACCAAAGCCGTTGAGGTCGCGCGTGACCGTGCTCACGTCTCCGAGGCGGCGCTGCTGACGCAGATTCGATCCGCACCGGCCGAGGCTGCACCCCGTGGATTTGTACGAGCGATTGTTGGCAAGCACGCCAAACAGCAGCCCGCCGTGATCAGTGAAATCAAACGCGCATCTCCCAGTAAGGGTCTCTTGCGCGATCCATTTGATCCGGCGGCGATCGCCAAAGACTATGAGCGTGCGGGCGCTGCCTGCTTGTCTGTGCTCACCGATGTCGACTATTTTCAGGGCGCATCCGAACATCTGGTCGTGGCCCGACAAAGCTGTGCTCTGCCCGTGCTGCGTAAAGACTTCATGATTGATACCTATCAGGTCATGCAGGCGCGCGCCTGGGGCGCCGACTGTGTTTTGTTGATCGCTGCAGCGCTCGACGATGGCCAGATGCAAGAACTCGAATCGGCCGCCATTGAGCACGGCATGGATGTGTTAATTGAAGTCCACGATGCCGAAGAGCTGGATCGTGCACTGCATTGCAAGAGCCCGTTGATTGGGGTGAATAACCGCAATCTGCGCACATTTGAAACACGCCTGGAGACGACGCTCGATCTCATCGGTCGTGTACCGGCAGGCCGAATACTCGTGACCGAAAGCGGCGTGCACACGGCTCACGATGTGGCCCGATTGCGCGATGCCGGCGTGCACACGTTTTTGGTGGGCGAAGCCTTCATGCGTGCGCCATCGCCAGGGCAGCAACTCAGCACGTTATTTTTTAGACCCTAGGCCGTCGCGTGAATGCGGTGCGGGCCTAATTCCTTCATCATTTACTTCGGGAGGTTTTATGAGCACAGAACAACAGGCCGACATGCCGATCGTTACGGAAGTACAAGGCCGCGTGGCCATCATTCGTTTCAATCGCCCTAAGCAGTTAAATGCGTTAAACGATGCAGTGATGGATAGCCTTGCGGGGGCGCTGCAGTGCTTTGACAGCGACGACAACATCGCGGCGATCATCATCACCGGAAATGAAAAAGCATTTGCAGCCGGCATGGACATCGGCGGTGCGAAAGACATGAGCTACGCCGATGTGGTGAACAGCAACTTCATCACACGCAACTGGGAGGCACTTCGTTCGGTGCGCAAGCCCGTGATCGCGGCCGTCAATGGCTATGCCTTGGGCGGCGGCAGTGAATTGGCCATGATGTGCGACCTGATCGTGGCCGGCGAAGACGCAAAGTTCGCCCAGCCCGAGGTCAAGCTCGGCATCCCCCCGGGCGCAGGTGGCACCCAACGTTCCGCCCGGGCCATGGGCAAGGCCAAGGCGATGGATTTGTGCCTGACCGGCCGCATGATGGATGCCGCCGAGGCCGAGCGATGCGGGTTGGTGGCCCGGGTTGCTCCGGCTAGAAAAGCGCTGGATATGGCTCTGGAAATGGCTCAGGAGATGAGTAAATACTCACTAATTACACTTCGGTCGATCAAAGAGTGCATCAACCAGGCCTTCGAGACGCCGCTTTCCGAGGGCATTCGCTTTGAGCGACGCGCTTTCCACGCGGCATTTGCAACCGAAGACCAAAAAGAGGGTATGGCCGCCTTCATTGAAAAGCGCCCTGCGAACTTTAAGAACCGCTAGCCAAAATAGGATTTGACATCGACCAAAAGGCCAGTCATAATTCCGCTTCTTCGCTCTTCACGAGTGTCGCGGTGCAAAAATCAAGAGTGCCCAGCAAGACCAAGGGACCTCTTTTCGCTGCGAAATCCTGAACAAAGCGAATCGCTCTTTAACAATGAACAGCCGATAAGTGTGGGCACTTGGAGTCAACAGCGCACAGAATCGTTTTCATGCTCACGCGTGAAAACATTCTGAAGCTCAAAAACTAAAGTGCTCACAAATGAAACGTGTATTTTTTGTCAAGAAAAATACTCGTCAATTTTTGAGTAAAGAAATATTGCGTCAGATGTAAATTAGACGCCACGAGATTGAACTGAAGAGTTTGATCCTGGCTCAGATTGAACGCTGGCGGCATGCCTTACACATGCAAGTCGAACGGCAGCACGGGAGCTTGCTCCTGGTGGCGAGTGGCGAA
>JBDLRC010000121.1:0-6591 GCA_039800265.1 Pseudomonadota bacterium | reverse complement strand
CACAAGGTCGCCTTGGTTGGTCAACGAATCAGTTGATCGCCATCTGCACCGCGATAGCCACAAAAAGGGGCATGCCGACATAGTTGTTGGCTTTGAATACTGCAAAGCAAGCATCACGATCGCGCGAACGAAGCCGCAATGTAAATACTACGCACAACACCGCGGTCACGCCCCAGCCGGCCCAATAGGCCCAATTCGATCCCGACACACCGGGCAGTGACTGGCCCACGATCATCAGGCACCACAAAAACAACACATAGCAGATGCCGATGGCCATGACATCAAATCGGCCGAAGGTGATCGCGCTGCTGCGCACACCGATTTTTAAATCGTCGTCGCGATCCACCATGGCATAGGCGGTGTCGTAAGCAATCGTCCAGAAAAAATTAGCTAAAAACAACATCCAGGCCACACCTGGAATCTGGCCTTGGGTGTCGGCAAAGGCCATCGGTATCCCGAACCCAAACGCAATGCCCAAAATCGCCTGAGGCATCGCGAATAACCGCTTGAAATAGGGGTAGCTCGCCGCCACGATCACAGCCGTAAACGCATACTGAACGGCCAGATCATTCAGAAAAAGAAGCAGACCGGCTGCGGCAGCAAGCAAGACCAGCGCCACCACTACCGCCTCCCAGAGGTAGACCTTGCCACTGGCCAACACACGCTCTCGCGTGCGCTTCACATGGCCATCAACGTGCCGATCGGCAATATCGTTCAATACGCATCCCGCTGAGCGCATCAAAAAGGTGCCCAACACGAACACGGCAAGACGCGACCACTCAGGAAATCCGCCGGCGGCAAGCCACAACGCCCAGAGCGTGGGCCAGAGCAGCAGCAGCGTGCCGATCGGTTTGTCGACCCGGGCCAGCCTTCCGTAAAGACTTAGCCGGTACTTAAGCAGCGGCAAGGCGAGCGTTGACATAGCGGCTCACACCCTCTTGCACCGTCAGAAACTTTGACTTGTAGCCCGCAGCCCGCAGCCGAGTGAGATCAGCCTGCGTGTGGCTCTGGTATTTGCCTTTCAATGCATCGGGAAAGGCGATGTATTCAATCTTTTTCGCTTTCACCAGCTCGGCCACGGTCTTCTTGTTTTTTTCCAGGGTATTGATCACCGCCTGGGCAACTTCGTTAAAGGTCTGCGCGCGGCCCGTGCCCAGGTTGTAAATGCCGCTTTGGGCCTGGCCCGCAAGAGCCTTTGACAAGAAGAACATATTGACCTTGACCACGTCGTCGATCGAGACAAAATCCCGCTCTTGTTGGCCCGCTTTCCAGCCATCGAAACCCTCAAACAATCGCACGCGGCCCTCGGCCTGGTATTGATTGAAATGATGAAAAGCGACCGAGGCCATGCGGCCCTTGTGCTGTTCACGGGGGCCGTACACGTTGAAATAGCGAAAGCCCACCACCGGGGCTGTCATGGTCGAGGGGCTGGCGAGCAGCGGCCGTACGGTCTGATCAAACAGAAACTTCGAGTAGCCATAAACGTTGAGCGGCCCCTCGCAGGCACGCTCCTCGCGAAACACAGTGCTGGCACCGTAGACCGCCGCAGACGACGCATACAGAAAAGGAATGCGATGGCGCTGGGCCCAGCCCAGCAGAATGCGGGAATACCGGAAGTTGTTGTCCATCATGAAGCGGCCATCGGTCTCCATGGTGTCTGAGCATGCGCCCTGGTGAAGAATGGCCGTGATACCGCTTGAAAACTTCTTCGATTCGATCCGATCGATGAAGTCATCCTTATCAAGATAATCATCGATCTCGCAGTCGACCAGGTTTTTAAATTTATCGGCGTCGGTCAAATCATCCACCGCCAAAACATGGCGCTCACCTGATGTATTGAGCGCTTTTACAAGATTGCTGCCGATAAATCCGGCGGCTCCGGTCACGATAATGGTCATGCCTGCCCTTCCGAAAAAAGTTCGTCTACGGTCACGGTCGCCGTGCCGAGTTTGCCCACCACAATGCCGCCCGCACGATTGGCCACGTCCATCGCCTCGGACACGGGGGCGCCCGAGGCCAACATCACGGCCAACGTCGCGATCACCGTATCACCGGCGCCGCTGACATCAAAGACCTCGCGGGCACGGGCCGCAATATGGGCCTGAGTTGGCCTGCCCTGCGATGCGCTGTATAAGCTCATGCCCTCTTCGGATCGGGTGACCAACAGGTGCTCTAGCCCCAGACGACTGCGCAGCGCGTGGGCCTTTTCGGTCATCTGGTCTTCGCTCGACCAGCGGCCCACCACTTGCGCAAACTCGCTTCGGTTCGGGGTGAGCAGAAAGGCTCCACGGTAACGGTCGTAGTCATCGCCCTTAGGGTCGACCAGGGTCATCACCCCTTGGGCCTTTGCCGCCGCGATCATTTCCTGAATGTGCAAAAGCCCGCCCTTGCCATAATCGGACAGCACCACAGCCTTTACATTGGAGAGTGATGCCTTGTACTGATCAAGCTTTTCCATCAAGACTTCATGATCGGGAAGCGACTCAAAATCAGCCCGAAGCAGCTGCTGCTGACGGCCCAGCACGCGAAGCTTAACGGTGGTTTTCGCACGGGCATCATCAAAGACCTGGTCTTGAATGCCTGAGCGATGGACCAAGGCATGAACGGTTTTACCGGCCTCATCATCGCCCACCACGCCCATGAGACGGGCCTGCGCACCCAGCGCCGCGATATTGCGGGCTACGTTGGCTGCGCCGCCAAGCCGCTCATCCGAGTGCTGGACACGCACCACGGGCACCGGCGCCTCTGGCGAAATACGATCCACATCGCCAAACCAATAGCGATCGAGCATCACATCGCCCACCACCAGCACCTGAGACGAGGCAAAACGGGACGTGATCGACGGTGTCTTCATAAACAGTGGCAGAGAGATGGTGACGGTTCGGCTGCGATGGAATGAGTGATGGTTCGGTTCAACAGATTAACGCGACGGTTTAAACGTGTCCCAATGATGACAGGCGGGACACTGCCAGGCCATCGTGAGCGACCGAAATCCGCAGACCGAACAGGCCTGCATATCGGGTGGCGCAGCCGCGCCCGAGGCGCCTGGGCCGTTTTGCGCTTCCGCCATGCGAATCCGTAACGCGGCACAACGCTGCGCTACACCCGGAGCATCAAAGGTCTGGGCCATCGACAGCGCAGCCTCTGCGGCTGCAATATCTTGCTTCGCCAAGGCCTCATCGGCCAGCTCGCAATGCATGTGGCCCATCAGCTGTTCATACGAATGCGGGCTGAAAACCGCCTGATGCTGATGCGCCTCTTGAAGCCAATACAAGGCCCGCCGCCAATCCCGTGTGGTCTGAAATACATTCACAAGCAGTAGCCGTGCCTCGTTGGCAAGCGATGGGCTTACCGCGCCGGGATCACCGGTGTGATTGAGCAGATCCACCAACACATCCTCGGCACGATCAAACAACCCGGCCGCAACGTAGTCACGTGCAAGATCGACCATCAAGGCCGCACGGTGCAGGACGGAGAGATGGGGATGCCGCAGCGCCGTCTCATGGACTTCAATGGCACGGTCCACCAGCCCACGGGCACGGTAGAGATTACCCACCGCGCGATGCAGATCCGGCGTATCGGGGGCCAGGCCTGCAGCCTGAATCAGCTCATCTGTGGCCTGGTCATACTGCTTGGAGAGCACCGACGACAGCCCCCGCAAGACATGCTGTGAGACCGCATCCAACTCGCCGCGGCGCTGATAACGGTCATAACGTGCTATCGACCAGCCCAGTGAAAAGAACACGGGCAGAAGCAGCAGCCAAGCAAGATCAATCTCCACGCGCGCCCTTTCGCCAGGCCGCAACCAAGGTCGGCAGTAAAAACAGGAAACAGGCCGCGATGCCTAGGCAGAAAACCGTCAATAGCCACACCACCATCGGCGCCTCAAACGAGAGGCCCGTCACCCCAGGCACCAGAGTCAGCACGACCGGATGCGTGTTCGCAAGCGCGAACACCAGCACCAGAAAAAATAAAAAAATTCGGAAGATGAACGAAAGCAGACGCATCGTTCAGAACGAGGCATCCCTAGGGATGCACGTCTACCCGCTCGCGCAGATCCTTGCCGGGCTTGAAATGCGGAACCCGCTTTTCGGGCACGCGCACCTGGGCACCCGATTTTGGATTGCGGCCCACACGCGCCGGACGGTACGACAACGAAAACGTGCCAAAGCCCCGGATCTCGATGCGATGACGATGGCCGAGTGCTTCGGCCATCGCATCCAACAAGGTCTTGACCGCAAACTCACAGTCGCGGGTGGCCAGCGGGGTGCCCCGCTGGTTGAGCCGCTCTGCAAGCCGGGTGATCAGTTCAGACTTGGTCACGTAACGTTTCTTCTATGCCAGACAATCAGACAGGCCCCAATTATTCTTTGGTCTGCTGATCGTCAAGCTTCGCACGCAGCAATGCGCCCAGGCTGGTCGTGCCGGAGCTTCCGGCACTCTCGGCCGCCATCTTCTGCATGGTCTCGGCGGTCTCTGCGGAGTCTTTCGCCTTGATCGACAGATTGATGGTGCGTGTTTTACGGTCGACGTTCACGATCATCGCTTCCACGGAATCGCCTTCGGCCATGACCTTGGTCGCGTCTTCCACGCGCTCACGGGAAATCTCTGAGGCACGCAGGTAACCCTCTACATCGGTATCCAGCGTAATGGTCGCGCCTTTGGCATCCACCGACTTCACGGTGCCCTTGACCACAGCGCCCTTTTCAAAGCGCGAGGCATAGGATGTGAAGGGGTCTCCGTCGAGCTGCTTCACGCCCAGCGAAATACGCTCGCGCTCCACATCAATCGCCAGAACTACGGCCTCGAGCTCATCGCCCTTCTTGAAGTTGCGAACGGCCTCTTCACCGGTCTCGGTCCACGAGAGATCAGACAGGTGCACCAGACCGTCGATGTTGCCGGGCAGACCGATAAACACGCCAAAGTCGGTGATCGATTTGATCTGGCCTTTTACCTTGTCGCCTTTGTTGTGGTTGGACTCAAACTCTTGCCAGGGGTTGGCGCGGCACTGCTTCATGCCCAGGGAGATACGGCGGCGCTCGCCATCGATCTCCAGCACCATGACCTCGACTTCGTCGCCCACCTGGACTACTTTGCCGGGGTTCACGTTCTTGTTGGTCCAGTCCATCTCGGAGACGTGCACCAGGCCTTCGATGCCGGGCTCGATCTCAACGAATGCACCGTAGTCGGTGATGTTCGTGACCTTGCCGAACATACGGGTGCCCTGGGGGTAGCGGCGGCCAATGCCATCCCACGGATCGTCACCGAGCTGCTTCACGCCCAACGAGACGCGGTTCTTGTCCTGGTCGTAGCGCAAGACACGCGCTGTGACTTCCTGGCCCACGGTGAGCACCTCGGAGGGGTGACGCACACGACGCCATGCCATGTCGGTGATGTGCAGCAGACCGTCGATACCACCGAGGTCGATAAATGCACCGTAATCGGTGATGTTTTTAACAACGCCGGTCACGGTGGAGCCTTCTTTCAGGTTCTCCATCAGCTTGGCGCGGTCTTCACCCATCGAAGCTTCAACAATCGCGCGGCGCGAGAGCACCACGTTGTTACGCTTGCGATCAAGTTTGATCACTTTGAAATCAAGGGTCTTGCCCTCGATGTGGGACGTATCTTTGATTGGACGTGTATCCACGAGCGAACCGGGCAGGAATGCGCGGATGCCGTTGGTCATCACGGTCAGGCCGCCTTTGACCTTACCAGTCACGGTACCGATCACGGTCTCACCGCTCTCGAGCGCCTGCTCAAGGCTTACCCATGCGGCCAGGCGCTTAGCGCGGTCACGCGACAGACGGGTCTCGCCACGGCCATCTTCCAGGGCCTCGATTGCAACGGAGACGAAGTCGCCTTCCTTGACATCGACCTCACCCTGGTCGTTAAAGAATTCTTCTAAGGGGATAAAGCTTTCGGACTTCAGTCCGGCATTGACCACGACGTGGTTCTGATCAACCCGCAGCACTTCGGCGGTGATGACCTCGCCTGCGCGCATTTCTTGGCGGGCGATGGATTCTGCAAACATTGCAGCAAATGAATCGGGGGCAGCGTTTTTAGCGATTTCGCTTAGTTGGTTAAGTTGTTGGGACATTAAGTTAAAAGGTTTCCGACAAAAGTCATAAAGCACACCATCCCGTGCACCCACCGGGTACAAGAAACAGCGGAGTTAAAAAATGTGCAGGCTAAGAAATGTTGCCAGTCTGTTCGACCGAGGCCGACCGCCAGGCATTCACCACCGCTTGCACTACCTGATCAATCGAGAGGTCAGTGGAATCAATCACCACCGCTCCCGATGCCGGTTTCAAGGGCGCAACTGCTCGGGAGGCATCCCGGGCATCTCGCGCCTCCAAATCGGCGGAAAGACTGTCAAGGTTAGCGGAAAAACCTTTATCTATCAATTGCTTATAGCGTCTTTCAGCCCTTGCCCGGGCTGTCGCGGTCAGAAACACCTTCAAACGGGCCCCTGGAAAGACCACAGTGCCCATATCTCGGCCATCTGCGACCAGTCCAGGCTGTCGGGCAAAGTCGCGTTGACGCAACAGCAGAGCATGGCGAACCGCAGGGAATACCGCGATTTTGGATGCC
>JBDLRC010000120.1:0-4023 GCA_039800265.1 Pseudomonadota bacterium | reverse complement strand
GCCGGTGTAGTCATTGGCGTCACCAATCAAGTACAACGTGATCCCTTTGCACAAAAAGGCGCCAAACGACTGGCCACCGGTGCCCTCAAGCTGGATGTGAATCGTGTCGTCGGGCAGGCCGTCGGGGTGATGCCGTGTGACCGCGCCGGACAACATCGCACCAACCGTGCGATTGACGTTGCGCGCAACCTCCATGATTTTGACAGGCTCCCCCCGTTCGATGGCGGGCTTGGCCTTGGCAATCAAGACGTGATCCAGCGCCTTGTCCAGGCCATGGTCCTGCTGCTCGGTGTGATGCACGGATTGCCCAAACGCATTGACCGGCTGATAAAAGAGCCGCGAGAAATCAAGGCCACGCGCCTTCCAATGCTCAATGCCCTTTCGAATGTCCAACAGATCCGATCGGCCAATCAGCTCATCGAACGTGGCAACACCCAGCTGGGCCATGATCTGCCGGACCTCTTCGGCAACAAAAAAGAAATAATTCACAACATGCTCGGGTTTGCCGGCGAACTTCTGCCGCAACACAGGATCCTGAGTCGCCACGCCAACCGGGCAGGTATTCAGATGGCACTTGCGCATCATGATGCAGCCCTCGACCACCAGGGGTGCCGTCGCAAAACCAAACTCGTCTGCGCCAAGCAGCGCACCGATGACAACGTCGCGGCCGGTCTTCATCTGGCCATCCGCCTGCACGCGAATACGGCTGCGCAAACCATTGAGCACGAGTGTCTGCTGCGTCTCGGCCAGGCCGATCTCCCAAGGCGTGCCTGCATGCTTGATCGATGACCACGGCGAAGCGCCCGTGCCGCCATCGTGGCCGGCAATCACCACATGATCACTCTTGGCCTTTGCCACACCCGCGGCCACCGTGCCGACCCCGACTTCGGAGACCAGCTTGACGGAGATCGATGCATGCGGCGCAACGTTTTTTAAGTCATGAATCAGCTGCGCAAGGTCTTCGATCGAGTAGATGTCATGGTGCGGCGGCGGCGAAATCAGGCCCACGCCAGGAACCGAGTGGCGCAGTTTGCCGATGTACTCGGAGACCTTACCGCCAGGCAGCTGACCCCCCTCACCAGGCTTGGCCCCCTGCGCCATTTTGATCTGGATCTGATCCGCAGAGACGAGGTATTCGGCCGTGACACCAAAACGGCCAGAGGCCACCTGCTTGATGCGGGAGCGTAACGAGTCGCCATCGGAAAGCTCGTAGTCGACTTCCACCACATCGCGGCCCACGATCTGAGAAACGGTGGTGCCCTTGGTGATTGGAATGCCTTTTAATTCGTTTCGGTAACGGTTTTGATCTTCACCACCCTCACCCGTATTGCTCTTGCCACCAATGCGGTTCATGGCGATCGCCAGCGTCGTGTGGGCCTCAGTCGAAATTGAACCCAGTGACATGGCCCCGGTGGCAAAACGCTTCACAATCTCTTTGGCCGGCTCGACATCGTCCAGCGGAATCGCTTTCGCCGGATCCACTCTGAACTCGAACAGGCCGCGCAGTGTCATGTGACGGCGGCTCTGATCGTTGATGATCTGTGCGTATTCCTTGTACGTGTTCCAGTTGTTGGCCCGGGTGGAGTGCTGGAGCTTGGCAATCGCATCGGGCGTCCACATGTGCTGTTCACCGCGTGTGCGCCAGGCGTATTCCCCACCGGTATCGAGCATGGTCGCCAGCACAGGATCCTGGCCAAAGGCCAGACGATGGGTGCGGATGGCCTCTTCAGCAATCTCAAACACACCGATACCTTCGACCTGGCTGGATGTGCCGGTGAAATATTTGTCGATGGTCTCCCGATTGATACCAATGGCTTCAAAAATCGCAGCACCGCAATACGACATATACGTGCTGATGCCCATCTTGGACATGATCTTGGACAGCCCCTTGCCGATCGCTTTCACATAATTGGTCACAGCTTTTTCTGCGGAGAGCTCTCCCGGCAGATCTTTGTGAATCTGGCAGAGCGTCTCCATCGCGAGGTAGGGATGCACGGCCTCGGCGCCGTACCCTGCCAACACCGCAAAGTGGTGGACTTCGCGTGCGGAACCGGTCTCCACCACCAGGCCTGCCAGCGTGCGTTTGCCTTCGCGCACCAGATGCTGGTGAATGGCCGAGAGGGCTAACAACGCCGGCACTGCGACGCGCTCTGCGCTGATGCCGCGGTCACTCACGATCAGAATGTTTTTGCCCGAACCGATGGCATCCGTAGCCTCTGCGCACAAGGACGCCAGCTTGGCCTCCACGCCCTCGCGGCCCCAGCCTACGGGGTAGGTGATATCGATCACATGGCTCTTGAATTTACCCTGGGTATGCTGCGCAATGTCGCGCAGCCGCTGCATGTCGGCAAAGTCAAGCACCGGCTGACTGACCTCGAGGCGCAGCGGCGGATTCACCTGGTTGATGTCGAGCAAGTTCGGGCGCGGGCCAATAAACGAGACCAGCGACATCACAATAGCTTCGCGAATCGGGTCAATTGGCGGATTGGTCACCTGCGCAAAGAGCTGCTTAAAGTAGTTGTAAAGCGGCTTGTTCTTTTCGGACAACACGGCCAACGGCGAATCGTTGCCCATGGAACCCACTGCCTCTTCACCATTGGCGGCCATGGGGGCCATCAGAAACTTCAAATCCTCTTGCGTGTAGCCAAACGCCTGCTGGCGGTCCAAGAGCGAGATCGGCGAAGGCAGCGGCCCAGCCGATGCCGTGCCGCTGACGGACTCCAGACGAATACGCAGGTTCTCAATCCATTGCTTGTAGGGCTTGGCCTTGGAGAGGGATGATTTCAGTTCTTCATCATCAATCATGCGGCCTTGCTCGAGATCAATCAGAAACATCTTGCCGGGCTGCAGGCGCCACTTGCGCACAATCTTGCTCTCCGGGATCGGGAGCACGCCCGACTCAGAGGCCATCACCACCAGATCGTCGTCGGTGATGCAGTAACGCGATGGACGTAGCCCGTTACGGTCCAGGGTAGCGCCAATCTGGCGGCCATCGGTAAACACAATCGAGGCCGGGCCATCCCAGGGTTCCAGCATTGCAGCGTGGTATTCGTAAAACGCGCGACGGGCCTCATCCATGGTGGTGTGCTGCTCCCACGGTTCAGGAATCATCATCATCGCGGCCTGGGCAAGGGGATAGCCAGCGGCCACCAACAACTCAATGCAGTTATCAAACGTTGCGGTGTCGGACTGATTCGCAAAGCTGATGGGATAGAGTTTTTTGAGGTCTTCACCCAACACCGGCGAGCTCATGACACCCTCGCGCGCCACCATCCAGTTGTAGTTACCTTTTACAGTGTTGATTTCACCGTTGTGGGCCACCATGCGATAGGGGTGTGCAAGCGACCAACGCGGAAACGTATTGGTTGAAAAACGTTGATGGACCAATGCCAGGGCTGAGGTGCACATTGGATTTTTCAAGTCTAAGTAGTACTCGCCAACCTGATCGGCAAGCAGCAGGCCCTTGTACACGATCGTGCGAGTGGACATGCTTGGCACGTAATACTCTTTGCTGTGTTTGAGCTTAAGTTTTTGTATCGCGCTCGACGCGGTCTTTCGTATCACGTACAGCTTTCGCTCAAGCGCATCTTGCACGATCACGTCGGCGCCGCGTCCGATAAAGATCTGGCGCATGATCGGTTCTTTCGAGCGCACACGGGGCGACATCGGCATCTCGCGGTTGGTGGGCACATCGCGCCATCCGATGACCACCTGCCCCTCTGCGCGAACGGCCCGCTCGAGTTCCTGCTCACACGCCAGTCGTGATGCGCTCTCTTGCGGCAGAAACACCTGCCCGACACCGTATTCGCCCGGTGGCGGCAGCGTGATGCCCTGGCGGGCCAATTCCGCACGGTAAAAACCATCGGGAATCTGAATAAGGATGCCCGCGCCGTCGCCCATCAGCGCATCGGCACCGACCGCGCCACGATGGTCCAGGTTTCGAAGAATGTTGAGGCCCTGGGCCACGATGTCGTGGGATTTCTGGCCTTTGATATGGGCTACGAAGCCGACGCCGCATGCGTC
>JBDLRC010000119.1:0-3816 GCA_039800265.1 Pseudomonadota bacterium | reverse complement strand
ATTTCAGCGTGCGGAGTTCTTGCAAGAAAAAGGTGCTGTTGACCGGATTGTCGATCGGCGTAAGATGCGCGATGAACTTGCCGACCTGCTGACCCTCTTCATGCGCCAGCCCGCAGACGCTGTGCGTTAAGCCGCAGTTGCTGATCACCGACTGGCTCACCAAGATCTCCTCCCAGCACCCCAAGACCATTGAGTTGGGCTTGGAGCGTGTGACGCGCGTGGCCCAATCCATGGGGTTGGACTCCACGGATCGTGGTGTACGTCTTCCGGCCCACACGTTTGTGGTGGGCGGCACCAATGGCAAAGGCTCGACCTGTGCGATGCTCGAGTCAATCCTGCTTCAGGCAGGGTTCCGTGTGGCCACCTACACCTCACCCCACATTCTTCAATTTAACGAACGGCTTCGCATCAACGGCGAACCGGTGTCCGATGACGTGTTGATGGCTGCGTTTGAGCGTGTCGAGGCGGCCCGTCTCCGCACCGCCTCGGCTGTGGCGGATGCAGAATCGGAGAGGCTACCGGTATCGCTCACGTATTTTGAATTCACGACGCTTGCCATCTTCGACATCATTGCCCGCATCGGTGTGGATGCAGCCGTATTGGAGATCGGTCTCGGCGGGCGCCTTGATGCGGTGAATATCGTTGACGCGGATTGCTCGATTCTCGTCTCGGTGGATCTAGACCATCAAGAGTATCTCGGTGATACCCGGGAAACGATTGGCTGGGAGAAGGCCCATATCGCGCGGCCCGGCAGGCCCTTTATCTGCGCAGACCCCGAGCCGCCGCACAGCGTGGCCCAAGTCGTGAGCGAGATCGGCGCAGATCTCTGGCAGTTCGGACAAGACTTCAATTTTCAAGGCGATAAACAGCAATGGAGCTGGGCCGGACGCGGTCAACGGCGCAATGCCATGGCCTATCCGGCGTTGCGCGGCGTGAATCAGTTGCTCAATGCATCTGCAGTACTCGCTGCGCTGACTGCCTGCCGCACGGCGCTGCCGGTGCCGCAGGGTGCGGTGCGTGCCGGGTTTGCATTGGTGGAATTGCCGGGCCGATTCCAGGTGCTGCCGGGCCAGCCTTCCGTAGTGCTCGACGTGGCCCACAACCCGCACGCCGCAGGTGTGCTTGCAGCCAATTTGGATCAGATGGGTTTTTTTCCGAACACCTACGCCGTGGTGGGCATGGTGGCGGGCAAAGACGCGCGTGAAGTGTTCCGGCGTATCGGTGAGCGTGTCGACCGATGGTTTTTGGCAGGTCTCGCATCGGAGCAGACCAGTGGCCGCGGCCAGTCATCCAACACGCTGCGCGAGCACTTGCTTGCGGCACTGCCGAACGCATTGCATGAGTGTTGTGATACGCCGCAGCAGGCCTATGCCGCAGCGCAGTCTGTGGTGACCCCCAGTGATAGAATCATTGTCTTCGGATCCTTTGTGACCGTCGCAGAAATTCTTTCTTTACGTCATGGCCGCTGACACCGATTCACGTTCGACGCGCGACACGCAAGGTGCCGATCCCATGGCGGATCACAAACGCCGTGCGCGTTGGCGTCTTCTCGGGGCCATCATCATCACCGGTGCGGTTGCAGCTATTGCCCCCATCCTTCTTGAAGACCAGGCCCGGCCGCTCTCACAAGATCTCTTGATTGAGATCCCCTCGAAGAATTCTGTTTTCAGCAAGATCGATACGCTTAAGCCTGGCGCATCGGGTGCTACCACCGCTGCCGCGCCCTCCGAGCCTGCGTCTTCGGAACCTGCGCCTGCCCCTGAGCCTGCAAAGCCTGCCCAGTCAGCAGAGCCGACTACCGCGCCAGCGCCTGACAAATCGGCAGAGAAAAAAGCGGTAGAGAAAAAGACCGTCGAGAAAAAAGCGGCCGAGCAGAAGGCGACTGAGAAAAAAACCGAGCAAAAGGCTGAGAAGAAGGCCGATAAGAAGGTCGAGAAGCCTACAGAAGCAAAAGCGGATGACAAGAAGCCGCCCGAGAAAAAGAAAGAGCCCGCATCCACTGCTCAATCCGGATTCCTTGTTCAGGTTGGCGCGTATGCCAAGCTGGAGTCGGCCAATGCGGTCCGCGCCAAGCTCACCGCGGGCGGCCACACTGTGCAGATTCAGACGATCAAGCTCGACGATGGAAGCGAGCGGCATCGGGTGCGTATTGGCCCCTTTGAGACCCGTGACCAGGCCATCGCCGTGCGCGATCGAGCGAAATCCCAGGGCTACGATGCGGTGGTGGTGAATCCGCAATGAACATCTTCAGTGATCTCACCTGGATCGATATGGTGGTGATCACCGTGGTGGTGGCTTCAACCCTGCTCTCCCTGGCCAGAGGCCTGGTGAAAGAAATTGCGTCGCTGGCGGTCTGGGTGATCGCGATTGTGGGAGCGAGTCGCCTGGCCCATTTCGTGGCCGATGCATTGCCGGCGTGGCTGACACCTCCGCTTCAACAGACGGTTGGATTTCTGGTGGTCTTGGTGCTGATTCTGGTGATCGGCCGGCTGGTCATCATGGCGCTCAAGGAATTGGTAAGCGCTGCGGGGGTGGGCCTGATTGACCGGGTGTTAGGTACAGGATTCGGGCTGGCCCGTGGTGCGCTGATCGTTGTGGTGCTGGCCATCTTGGCCGCCATGACCACGCTGCCCACGCAGCCGGCCTGGCAACAGGCCAAGACACGGTCTTTTCTGGAGCTGGGCATTCGCACGGCGACCCCTTGGCTGCCGCCCTTTATTGAGCAGCGCCTTCGCGTGGCACCCCATTCAGGGAAATCCTCGCACGTAGACGATAATCACGGTTATCCAAATCAGGAGGCCTTTGCATGTGTGGCGTGATTGGTATTGTTGGCCATTCGCCGGTTAACCAGCTGCTCTACGATGGTCTGCTGTTGCTGCAGCATCGTGGTCAAGATGCTGCCGGTATCGCCACGGCACAGGGCAAGCGCATTCATATCCATCGGGGTAATGGCCTGGTGCGTGATGTGTTTCGCACGCGCAATATGCGCAACCTGCAGGGCGCAATGGGCATTGGCCATGTGCGCTACCCCACAGCGGGCAATGCAGGCAACTCTGAAGAGGCCCAGCCGTTTTATGTGAATGCGCCGTTTGGCATTGTGCTGGGCCATAACGGCAACCTCACCAATGCCGAAGAGCTGCAGCTCGACATGTACCGGCGCGATCGCCGGCATATCAATACCGAATCCGACTCCGAAGTGCTGCTCAATGTGTTTGCGCACGAGTTGCAGCAGGCCGTGTCGGGCCTGTCGCTCGATCCCGCTGCAGTGTTTGCGGCGGTGTCGGCGGTGCATGCCCGCGTTCGCGGAGCCTACGCCTGCGTTGCCATGATTGCGGGCTTTGGTGTGGTGGCGTTTCGTGACACCCACGGTATCCGCCCGCTGGCCCTAGGCCAGAACCGGACCGATTTGGGCGATGAATGGATGGTGGCCTCAGAGAGCGTAGCCATTCAGGGCCTTGGCTTTACGCCGGTGCGCGATATCGCCCCTGGCGAGTGCGTGATCATTACGCTGGATGGCGAGGTCCACTCCAAGGTCTGCGCCCAAAACACGGTACTAAACCCATGTGTCTTTGAATACGTGTATTTCGCCCGCCCTGATTCGGTGATCGATGGCGTGAGTGTCTACGATGCCCGTCTGAAAATGGGTGAATCGCTCGCTGAAAAGGTGAGGGCTGCATTTCCGAGCGGGGCCATCGATGTGGTCATGCCGATTCCCGACTCCAGCCGTCCGGCCGCCATGCAGCTGGCCATGCGGCTGGGCATCGATTACCGCGAAGGCTTTATCAAGAACCGCTACATCGGCCGCACCTTTATCAT
>JBDLRC010000118.1:0-8667 GCA_039800265.1 Pseudomonadota bacterium | reverse complement strand
CTCGGAGGTTCCGAGCACGTCACGCGGCTCATTCCTGCGCCAAGAGATGGCCTTTGGGCCAGCACTCGGCGCTGGTCTATTGATTGGATGGTCACTCCTTGGCTAAACGTATCGTCGTGCTCACAGGCGGTATCGGCAGTGGCAAGAGCCTTGCCGCCGATCTGTTTGCGCAGCATGGGGTCACCATCGTCGATGCCGATGAGATCTCTCGGGCGCTCACGGCACCGGGGGGCGCAGCCCTGCCCGACATCATCAACACCTTTGGTGCCGCCTACATCGCAGGCGACGGTGGATTGGACCGCGCCAAGATGCGCGATCTGGTCTTTCAGGCGCCCGACAAACGTCAACAACTCGAAGCCATTTTGCACCCCAGAATCCGGAACCAAGCCTCAGATGCACTGGCCAAGGCGCCCGAGCCTTATGCAGTCTATGTGGTGCCGCTCTGGGTGGAGCACCAACACCACATGATCACCCCTGACCATGTGATTCTGGTCGACTGTCCAGAAGAATTACAGATCACACGGGTGATGCAACGCAGTGGCCTCTCCCGAGACCAGGTGCTTGCCGTGATGGCGACGCAGGCCTCCCGTCAGGAACGGCAAAAGGCCGCCGATCTGATCCTGACCAACGACCAAGGGGTTGCACACCTCGCCAAGCAGGTGTCGGACCTGCATCAACGCCTAATTCATTCATAATGGCGCGATGAGTGACCCGACCACCAGCGCCGTTCCGGCGCCTCCCGGCTGGATGACATTTGAATTCCCGTGCAACGAGCGCATTCGCTCGCTCTTGCGCATTGAAAATCTCGCAAAGCGTTGCTTCGATTTCACTGAACAGACCACCATTGCCGATCACACGGCTGCACTCTGGTCGATCTTCGAACTCTTCGACCTGGTAGGTGGGCGGGGCGACATCAAGTCTGAGCTGCTTCAAGAACTGGAACGTCAACGGTCGCGGTTGAATCAATTTGCAGGAAAGCCTGGGGTCTCGAATGAGGCCCTTGAGAGTCTGCTCAATCGCATCGCCCAGATTTTCAATGACCTGTCGGCCGCACAGACACGACTTGGCCAACATATTCCAGAACATGAATGGCTGCAGCTCGTGAAAGGCAGGTTTGGTATTCCCGGTGGTATTTGCGAATTCGATGTGCCGTCACTTCATGTTTGGCTGCATCGTCCAGCAGAGGTACGTCAGGCCATGCTTCACGGATGGCTCAACACATTGCAGCCCGTCTTTGACGGCGTCGACATCGTATTACGTCTGCTGCGCGAGGGCACCCAGCCCGATGCCTACCTCGCCACCCGCGGCTACTTTGAACTCTCGATGGATGGGCGGCAGATTCAGATCATTCGCGTTGCCGTTCCCAAACAGCCTGAGGTCGTGGCCGAAATCAGTGCAAACAAATATGTGGTGTCTGTCCGTTTTCGCCAGCCCGAATCCTCGATGCACCTGAAAACCATCGAGCAGGACATTCCCTTTCAGCTGACGCTCTGTAACTTCTAGGAATCACACGCGAGGCATGCAGCCATGCCTGCGGATAAGGCATCAGGCGATGCGCGCAGCCCCCTCACGAATCCTTGGCAGCAACGGCACCGTCGCCGGAAGCACCGGATAGGGCCATGCATCCGAGGGCCGCACCCAGAGGAGCTGCTGCGACTCTAATGGACACGGAGCACCCTCCCACGCATCGACCCAATAAAAATGAAGATCAACGTGGGCATGGGGATAATCATGCGACACGGTCCACGCAAAACGCACTGCCGTCGCAGTGATGCCGATCTCCTCGGTAAGTTCGCGGGTTAATGCCTGCTCGGCCGGCTCGCCTTGCTCAACCTTGCCGCCAGGGAATTCCCAAAAGCCCTGATACGGTTTCGCGATTGGACGTGTGGTCAACAGGACTGCCGCATCGTCCCGTCGCAACATGCCCACCACGACCGCAATGCGTGCACCGCCTGAAGTCAATGACGTCCAGCCCAGTCTCGGGCGAAATGGAGGGCGACACGGCCCGAACGCGAGCCCCGCTCCAGTGCCCACTGCAGGGCAGGCTGGCGGGCCGCTTCAACAGCAGCTGAATCACAGCCGAACTGCGCAAGCCAGTGGGCCACGATGTCGAGATAGTCCTGCTGGTTGAAACTGTAAAACGACACCCAGAGGCCAAACCGCTCTGAAAGTGAAATTTTCTCTTCGACGGTCTCGCCAGGATGAATCTCGCCGTTGGCCTCATAACGCGTTTCCAAGTTCTCGCGCATGTGCTCAGGCATCAGATGCCGGCGGTTGGATGTTGCGTACACCAATACATTTTCCGACTGGGCTGCAACCGAACCATCAAGCACCGTCTTGAGTGCCTTGTATCCGGCATCGCCCGACTCAAATGACAGGTCATCGCAAAACAATAAAAAGCGGTACGGCAAGGCGGCCACTGTATCGACAATTCTCGGCAAATCCAGGAGATCTTGCTTGTCCACTTCGATCAGACGTAGCCCCTGACCGGAAAACTCGGTCAAACAGGCACGCGCCAGCGAGGACTTGCCGGTGCCTCGCGCCCCGGTCATCAACACATTGTTGGCCGGTTTCCGTGCCAGAAACTGACGTGTGTTCTGCTCAATCAGTGTGCGCTGTCGCTCAACATGCTGAAGATCTGCAAATCGAATGCTTGCGAAATGTGAGACTGGCTCAAGGTAAGAAATATGCCCAAGCAGCGTCTGGCGTCGAATCCAACGAAACGCGATGGATGCCTCCATGTTGGGTGCCGGCGGTACCGAGGGCAAGTAGGCATTGAGTTTGGCGACCAGGGCCGCGAGGGCGTCGTGACTCATCAATCGCGCCTAGCCATTACGAGCGGTAATCCGCGTTGATGGACACATAATCATGCGAGAGGTCGCAAGTGTAGACCGTGGCCCGGGCCTGGCCCCGCCCAAGCTCGACGCGAACGGTGATCTCCGAATTTTTCATCACCCGTTGGCCGTCGGATTCGGTGTATCCCGCAGCACGCCCACCATGCTCGGCCACCAGGACATCGTCAAGAAAAACGCGAATCCGGGAAACGTCCAGCTGATCGACACCGCTGTAGCCGATGGCGGCCAGAATACGGCCTAGATTCGGATCGCTCGCGAAAAACGCGGTTTTCACCAGCGGGGAATGGCCGATGGCATAGCCCACCTTACGGGCCTCATCGCGGGAGGAAGCCTGCTGAACATCGATCGTAATGAACTTGGTGGCACCCTCACCATCGCGCACGATGGCTTGTGCCAGGGTCTTGCTTAGGCCGATGAAAGCATCGCGAAAGACTGCCCAGTCGGCGGACTGCTCATGCTCAAACATGGCCCCACTCTGGCCGGTGGCCACCGCCACAAACGAATCATTGGTTGACGTGTCGCCATCAATCGTGATCGCATTGAACGATTCGTCGGCGGCTTCGGATACGAGCCTCGACAGCATATCTTGTGAGACCCCTGCGTCCGTGGCGATGTAGCCCAACATCGTCGCCATGTTCGGGCGAATCATGCCGGCGCCCTTGGAGATGCCCGTGATCGTGACCTGACGGCCCTGAACCATCACCTGCGTCGACGCGGCTTTCGGCTGAGTGTCGGTGGTCATGATGGCCTGCGCTGCCTCGAGCCAATTGGCCTGGCCAAGATGCTTGCAGGCCGTATCGACTCCGGACTTGAGCTTGTCCATCGGAAGATGCTCAAGAATGACACCGGTTGAAAACGGTAAGACTTGCTGCGCAGAAACCCCCAGATGCGCCGCGAGGTGTGTGCATGTGGCCTGGGCATTCTGAAGTCCCAGCGCCCCCGTTCCTGCGTTGGCACAGCCTGTGTTCACGACCCAGGCGCGAATGTTGGCGCCCGACCTCAAGTGGGACGTGCAGACCTGCACGGGTGCTGCACAAAACGCATTTTGTGTGAACACGCCGGCCACCGTGGAGTGCGGCGCAAGTTCCACCACCAGCACATCCCGGCGACCGCCTTTACGAATGCCCGCACTGGCCACGCCGAGGCGGACACCCGGCACCGGGTGAAGTGCTGAAGCATCCGGCAACGCTAGATTAACGGGCATGATGAAGACCTAGCTAAGCTTTCCGTGGCACTGCTTGTATTTTTTTCCTGAGCCGCACGGGCAAGGATCATTTCGCCCCACTTTAGGCTCGGCACGACGTACTTGAACCGATGCATCGTGTGCAGCACCTGGATGTGATTCTGCTGGCGGCTGCTGCGCCGCCAGCGCCAAGGCCTCGGGGTCCTCACCGGACAGCGCAGCCTGCGCATCAAACTCGGGCTTTTGATATTGCACATCGGCAAGGCGGGGCGCCTCGGGCGTGGCCTCAGCCACCTGCTCGGCGCTCTGCACTTCAACGCTCAACAGCACCTGGGTTGCATCGTGACGGATCTTGTCCAGTGTTTGCTCAAACAAGGCGAAAGCCTCGCGCTTGTATTCCTGTTTTGGATTTTTCTGGGCATAGCCGCGAAGGTGAATGCCCTGCCGAAGATGATCCAAGGCCGCAAGATGCTCACGCCATGTTGTGTCCATGGCCTGCAGCAGCACAGAGCGCTCAAACCCATGAAATACCTCTCGTCCTACGGGCGCAACTTTGGATTCATACGCCTGATCAGCCGCAGCAATCACATGCTTAAGGATATCTTCGTCGTCAATATCTCCGGCACTGTGTGCGTAGGCGGCCACATCCACCGAGAGACGCCACTCGTCGTGCAATGTCTTGCTAAGCCCCTCGAGATCCCACTGTTCCTCAATGCTTTCTGCGGGCACATGGCTACGCACCACATCGGCCATCATGCCCTGACGCAGGCTCGTCACCAGACCCGAGAGGTCGGTGCTTTCAAGAATCTCGTTGCGTTGGCTGTAGATGATTTTGCGCTGATCGTTGGCGACGTCGTCATACTCAAGCAGCTGCTTGCGCATATCGAAATTACGATTCTCGACCTTGCGCTGGGCCGACTCAATGGAGCGGGACACCATGCCAGCCTCGATCGGCTCTCCACGGGGCACGCCCAGTCGCGTCATGATGGCCTTCATTCGATCGCCGGCAAAGATGCGCAGCAAAGGATCGTCCATCGAGAGATAAAAACGCGATGAGCCCGGGTCCCCTTGACGGCCCGCACGGCCACGCAGCTGATTGTCGATACGCCGCGACTCGTGGCGCTCAGTACCCACAATATGCAGGCCGCCGGCGGCAATGACCCGATCGTGCAGCGACTGCCACTCAGCATGCAGGGTGTCGCTCTGGGCAGCAATCTGTGCCTCAGTAAGCTGGGGGTTCGCCTTTAAGGCCTCGATCTGTTTTTCGACATTGCCTCCGAGCACAATATCGGTGCCTCGGCCGGCCATGTTAGTGGCAATGGTGATCATGCCGGGACGTCCTGCCTGCGCAACGATTTCGGCCTCACGCTGATGCTGCTTGGCATTGAGCACCTGATGCGGCAGCCCGGCCTTGGTCAACATCCCTGACAGCAGTTCAGAGTTCTCAATCGATGTCGTGCCCACCAGAATCGGCTGGCCACGGCCATGACGTTCCTGAATGTCGTTCTGGATGGCTTCGTATTTTTCCTCGACCGACTGGAAGATCTGGTCGTGCAAGTCCTGGCGAATCATCGGCCGATGCGTGGGAATCACAACGGTCTCCAGCGCATAGATCTGCTGGAACTCATAGGCTTCGGTGTCGGCCGTTCCGGTCATGCCCGCAAGCTTGTCGTACATGCGGAAGTAATTCTGAAACGTGATCGAAGCGAGCGTCTGATTCTCGGCCTCAATCTCGACACCTTCTTTAGCCTCAATCGCCTGGTGCAGGCCCTCGGACCAGCGGCGGCCGGGCATCAGGCGGCCGGTGAATTCATCCACGATCACGATCTTTCCGCCCTGCACCACATAGTGCTGATCTTTGAAATACAGCGAATGGGCCCGCAGCGCGGAGGTTAAATGGTGCAGCAGTGAAATATGCGATGGGTCATAAAGGCTTGCGCCTTCGGCAAGTAAGCCCATCTCGGCAAGAATCTGTTCGGATTTTTCAAACCCGGCGTCGGACATAAACACCTGACGGGATTTCTCGTCCACCCAGTAGTCGCCCGGCGACTCCTCGGTCGCCTGAGGCTGAAGACGGCCCGGCACCGAATTGAGCACCTGATAGAGATCGGTCTGATCGTCGGCGTGGCCAGAAATGATCAGCGGGGTACGGGCTTCGTCAATCAGAATCGAATCCACTTCGTCGACAACCGCAAAGCTCAGGCCACGCTGAACACGGTTAGCCTTGTCGGTCACCATGTTGTCACGAAGATAATCAAACCCGTATTCGTTGTTGGTGCCATAGGTGATGTCGGCGGCATAGGCGGCCTGCTTCTCTGCATGGTCCAGCGTCGACAGATTGATCCCCACCGAAAGCCCAAGGAATCGATACAGCTTGCCCATCCAGCTGGCGTCACGCTCGGCGAGGTAGTCGTTCACCGTCACCACGTGCACGCCCTTGCCCGACAACGCATTCAAATAGGCAGGCAGGGTGGCCACCAGGGTCTTGCCCTCGCCGGTGCGCATTTCGGCAATTTTTCCATCGTTAAGCACCATGCCCCCGATGAGCTGCACATCAAAATGCCGCATGCCCAGGGCCCGCTTACCGGCCTCACGGCAGACCGCGAAGGCCTCGTTCAGAAGCTGATCCAGGGTCTCGCCGTTGGCAAGCCGCTGCCTGAATTCTTGAGTTTTGGCCTGAAGATCCTGGTCGGACAGGCCGGAGAGGGTGGGTTCGAGCGCGTTGATCGCTTCCACCCGCTGGCCATAGGCCTTCACGAGCCGATCGTTACGGCTACCAAATAGTTTCTTAAGCAAATTGTCAATCATGGACCCGAAATCTTACCATTCGGTATGGCGTCGAACTTCTTTCAACACTTGGCCGAAAGCCTGTCCCGGGGGGCCGATTGGGCCGCGATCGACCGGGCATGGCATGACAGCGAAGGCCTTCTGGAAGCACTCAAAAACATGCTGCCCAGCACGGTGTTTACTCAGATTCTGCACGTGCGACGCGACGATCCCGCAAAAGGCATTCGCGGCAGTCAACTGACGGTCATTGCCCGGCATGCCTCGGGCGCTGCGAAGCTAAGACTGGCGCTGGCCGATGCGCCCGCCGCATTGCGCAGCATGGGCTGGGGCATTCAACACGTTCGTGTGGTGGAGCGTCGGGCACAAGACATCTCCGCAGCGCCTGCCATGCCGTCGCCCAGACGCCTGCCTGTGCCCACCGCCGCTCGCGCAGCGCTCTGCGCGCTGGCCCATGAGATCGACAACCCGAAACTTAAGGCATCGCTGGCCCGCATCGGCCAGCGTTCGTCCAAGGGCTAGGCCCAACTCCATTGGCGGGCCCAGGCCACAGGGGCATGCTTGAGATCCTCAAAGGTCGTTTCTCTCCAGGCCGAGGGCGTATTCATCAAAGCGCGCAGCAGTTGATTGTTTAGCGCGTGGCCTGACTTGAACGCCGTGTAACTGGCCATCAAGGGATAGCCCAACAGATACAAATCGCCAATAGCATCCAGGGCCTTGTGCATCGCGAACTCATTTGGCTGCCGCAATGCCCCGGGATTCAAGACGCGAACATCATCCATCACGATGGCGTTATCGAGGCTGCCACCGAGGGCTAGCCCCTTGGAGCGCAACATATCGACATCGCTCACAAACCCGAAGGTGCGGGCCCGTGCGATGTCGTCCACAAACGATGTATCCGCAAAATCAATGGCCACCCGCTGGCCTGTTGTGTCGACCGCAGGGTGATGGAAGTCGATCGTAAACTCAAGTCGGAACCCAAAAAACGGATCAAGCCGGGCCCATTTCTCGCCATCGCGGACCTCGATGGGCTCCACCACTTCGACGAAACGTTTGGCTGCCGGCTGCTCTTCGACACCCGCTGAACGCAGCAGGTACACAAACGTGGCCGCACTGCCATCCATGATGGGGATCTCGGCGGCGTCGACTTCGACAACTGCATTGTCGATGCCCAACCCCGAGAGCGCAGACATCAGATGCTCTACCGTGGCAACTTTCAAGTCACCATCGGAGATGGTGGATGCCATGCGTGTGTCCCCCACCGCGCCCGCATTCGATCGGATTTCGCGGGCGGGCTGCACATCAACGCGACGAAACACAATGCCATGGTTTTCAGGTGCCGGCCGCAGGCACAGGGTGACGGGCACCCCGCTGTGCAATCCAATGCCCTTGGCCGATACCTGTTGGGCGAGCGTTCGTTGTCGCAGCATAGACGGCTAGTTTACAGCCGTGCCAGCACCGCCTCAGCGCTGCTGACCTCAAATGCGCCTGGGGCTTCCACCGCCACAGACTTCACAATGCCATTGTCGACAATCATGGCGTAACGATTGGAGCGCAGGCCAAGTCCGCGGGCCGTCAGGTCAAGCGTGAGATCAACAGCTTTTGAAAACTCGGCGTTGCCATCACCCATCATGCGGACCTTGCCTTTGGCTCCGAGCTCGCGGCCCCAGGCGCCCATGACAAACGCATCGTTCACGCTGACGCACCAGACCTCGTCAACACCTTTGGCCTTGAGTTTGTCGAAATGTTCGACAAAGCCCGGCACATGCTTGGCAGAGCAGGTCGGCGTGTAGGCGCCGGGCAGCCCAAAAATGACAATTTTTTTGCCCTTGATCAGGTCTGAGA
>JBDLRC010000117.1:0-7143 GCA_039800265.1 Pseudomonadota bacterium | reverse complement strand
GGTGGGTGCTGCAGTCGATGCGTTGGCCGCTTTCGGTGGCGCAGGCGTTGCGACTGACGCAGCGCTGGAAGGGCTGCCGGTCGGCGTGTTGGGTGCTGCGGCTGGGGTGCTGGCCGCCGGTCCCGGCGTCGCTGGCCCATCCGCCGCCGTCGTTGCCTTCGTGGCCTCGGCCGCGGCTAACGACTCTTGCGCGGGCGGTGCGGGTGTGGGCTTCTCGAGACTGATTTTCAGAATGCCCAGCGCAATGAGTCCGGCCGTGCCAAATGCAACCCACCCCCAGGGCAGCCCCCGTCGGGGCTCATCTGCAGCGTGCTCGATGTGGACCGGCGGAGTTGCCGAGTCAGGCTCCGGATCTGGCGGTGCAGTAGAGCCTTGAGATTTCAGTAGGGGGGCGCTTGGTTCTTGGGCGGGTGTTGATTCCTCATGCCCGCCATCCACAGATTCCGTGTGTGCTGCATCCTCAGGGGCAGACGCTGTGGCGACCGCCGCTTTGGCCTCTGCGGTGTCGGGCGAAGCCTCGGGCTCCATTGGGGGCAGCGTAATGCCAAGAAAATCGGCGTAGCGCTGTACGGCCTGCAAAAAGTAGCCGGGGCTATAAAACGGCTGCAAATCCCCAGACTCAATGGCGCGTAGCTGTGAGGGGGACAGGGCGATTCGAAACGCAACCTCAGCAAGGTTTTCACCTTGCTGCTCGCGGGCTGCCTTCAGGGCGCTGGCGATGGACCGAATCTGTTGCTCGCTTAGCTGTGGTGGTGCCATCTGCTCCGGATCCTGTCTGTGCGGGGTGCGCGAAAAACGCAGAACATTACAGGAACAGCGTCTACCCCCGTAACGCCCGAAAGTACGTTAATTTTCACACATAAACCTGTGAAAATCATGACATGACGCTTAAATCAGGGACTGTCCTAATCCTCGATGACGACGCTTGTGTGCGCCGTGCGTATGCCCGGACCCTGGCCGGGGAGGGGTACTCAACCCTTGAATTCCCGGACTTCGCAAGCCTTCAGCAGTCGCTCTCGGCTGGATTTTTCGATCCCAAGCGTGTCTGCCTGCTTCTGGACATGCGCATGGAGACCAATGGCCTCGTGGTTCAGCGTTGGTTGACGCAGTATCACCCAGAGTTGCCCGTTATTTTTGTGTCGGGTGAGAGCGTGGTGGCCGAAGCGATTTCGGCCTTGAAGGCCGGTGCGGTCGAGTTCTTGTTAAAGCCGGTGGAGTCCGAGCAGCTGATTGCTGCCGTGGCCGCAGCTCTGTCGCCTCGGGACGTGAACGTTCAGCAGCCTGTGATGCCGGCTGGTTTTGAGCGACTCTCGGCCCGTGAGGCCCAGGTGCTCGAGCTCGTGGTGCAGGGTATGCGAAGCCAGGCGATTGCCGATAACCTTGGTATCACGTTACGCACAGTGAAGATGCATCGGGGCAATATCATGGCCAAGGTCGGCGTAAAGAATGTGGCCCAGTTGGTCAGCTTTTATCAGCAGCAGCGTTTTCAGGCGCCTGGCCCAAGCCGACGAGCGTCGGCTTGGTGAGGCCACAGCAACGGTTTACTTCCAGCCAGATTTGTCGATGATGCGTGCCGCGATGGGCTGAAGGTCGGCGATCTTTCCTATGGATAGCTTGTCTGCTTTAAATTTGCCGAGACGTGTCAATTCAGGATTTGAGATCGTGACTCTCTCTGATGCGGGCCATTCGTTGTTGGCATTGGCCAGATGGGTCTGCGCCTCAGGCGATGCTAAGAACTCTAAGAAGCGCTTTGCATTGTCGGCGTTCGGAGCATAGCGCGCGACACCTGCGCCACTCACATTCACATGAGTACCGGTTGTTTTCTGATTTGGCCAGACCACGGTTAACTTAGCGGTGGCATTGCGCTCATCGGCATTTTTCGATTTCAATAGGCGCACCAAATAGTAGGAATTTGTGACCGCGACGGCACACTCGCCAGACATGACGCCTTTGATCTGGTCAGTATCGCCACCTCGTGGTGTGCGGGCAAGATTCGCCACCACACCATTGGCCCATGCCTGTGCTTTTGCCTCGCCTTGGTGTGCCGCAATCGATGCAACGAGCGAGAGCATGTAGGGGTGTGCTCCCGACCGCGTGCACACTTTCCCTTTGAGCTCTGGCCGGGCGAGATCATCATAGGTCTGCACCAGCTTCGGATTGATTTTGGTGGCATCGATCACGAGAATGCGTGCCCGCGTGGTAAATCCAAACCAGAGGTCAGAGGCGCGCATATGACTCGGAAGCGCACCCTCCAGGGTTGTTGATTTCACCGGTTGAAAGAGTCCCTCGCTTTGCGCCTTGTGCAAACGTGCAGCGTCTACGAGAAAAATAATGTCGGCGGGTGATGCTTTGCCTTCGCTTTTAAGCCGTTCGAGAATGGCTTCGTCTTGTGCCTGAATCTGGTTGACCTTGATGCCGGTCTGTTGGGTGAATGCTGCATACAGTTCGTTGTCGCTTTGGTAATGGCGTGCCGAATACAAATTGAGTTCTCTGCTTTGCGCGTGGGCGGGCTGTGGTGCGCCCATCCATGCGACGGGTGCTGCGATACAGGTCAGCAGACCCGCGCCGATCAGTCGGCGTAGGTGGTGTGTTGCGGGGCGTTGGGTGGTCGATGGCGTGGTCACAAGGGGCTCCTTAAAAGTCCCCTGGCCCTGTGCTGGCCGGACCGGCTAAGCACGAGGGCGATCAGGGTGATTGAATATTAATGCAAATCATTCTCGTTTGCAAGTGACCCACAGGGACCATTTCTGTCTACCGCAAAGAGTCCTTTGGGGATCAATCACTTAGCCAGTCTCGCGGCATTGGATGGGGTGTTTGCAACACTGTCCAGAACAGATTGTCAATTTATTTTGACAACCAATGGTGTAAGCGTAGAATTACACCTATCAGTGGTGTGGTGATTTGACGTTATCGCGTCGGTTCCCGCAACGCCGACACCCTCGTGCGGGTTCAGCACGAAAGTGAGGTCTTTCAAAGGAGAAACGCTATGGCAGACCCAAACAAAGTATGGCCGACAGGTCTTACTGAAGCTGAATCAGAAGAGATCCACCGCAATCTGATTCAAGGCACGCAGATTTTCGGGATGATCGCTGTTCTCGCACATTTGCTGGCTTATATCTATTCACCTTGGCTGAAATAAGGAGTCGATCATGATCTACGGAAAACTATGGTGCGTGGTCAAGCCCTCGGTGGGCGTTCCCTTGTTTCTCTCTGCAGTGGCCGTTGGTTCGTTTGCCGTGCATCTTGCACTGGTCACCAACACCACCTGGGTGAAAGATTTTCTGCAGGGTGGCGGTGCGCAAGCGCCGGCAGCCCAGCAACAGGCCGTCAAGAAGTAAGGCGGTTTTGCTGTAACCAAAGGGCTTTGGCGCAGGCTGCGTCCAAGGCCCTTTTTCATTTGTCTGCAATCATAGCGCTGTGAAATCAACTGGCCGCACGTTTATTCAGTCTCTCGGAGTGCGTTTTCTGCCATTTGCAGAAGCGGCATCCGATGTGCTGCCGCTGTCGCGACTGCTCCGGCTGTCGCTGTTTCAAATCTCTGTTGGTATGGCCTTGGTGCTGCTGGTCGGCACACTCAATCGCGTCATGATTGTCGAGTTGCATGTGCCTGCATCGTTGGTGGCGGTCATGGTGTCGTTGCCATTATTGTTTGCGCCGTTTCGGGCCTTGATCGGATTTAAATCAGATGTGCATCGCTGCGAATTGGGCTGGCGCCGTGTGCCTTATCTTTGGCGCGGCACCATGCTGCAATTCGGCGGATTTGCGATCATGCCGTTTGCATTGCTGGTGCTGGCCGGTGCGGGCCAGTCGGCGCAGGCGCCGGCCTGGGTGGGCCAGCTGGGTGCGGGGTTAGCCTTTCTCATGGTCGGGGCAGGACTGCACATCACACAAACCGTTGGGCTTGCCTTGGCCACTGATCTGGCACGGCCCGAGGATCGTCCGAACGTCGTGGGCCTGATGTATGTGATGCTGCTGGTGGGCATGATGGGCAGCGCCTTGATTCTCGGCGTGCTGCTGGAAGACTACAGTCCCGGCCGGCTGATTCAGGTGATTCAAGGCGTGGCGATCACCACGGTACTGCTCAATGTGATTGCATTGTGGAAGCAAGAGGGCCGCGACCGAAGCCGAAAAACGAACCCTGTTCCGGATCCCACCTTTCGCGAATCGTGGGCCCATTTCTCCCGTGGGCCGGGCGCACTACGCCGACTGGTTGTCCTGGGTCTGGGCACCATGGCGTTCACCATGGAAGACGTCTTGTTGGAGCCGTACGGTGGTGAAATTCTCGACCTCTCCGTGGCTGACACTACTCTGCTTACCGCCACGCTGGCTTTCGGAAGCTTGATTGGTTTTGCCGTGGCGTCTCGCGTGCTCAGCCGTGGGGCTGATCCGTTTCAAATGGCGCGCCTAGGCGCACTGGTGGGCCTGCCCGCGTTTGCCGCGGTGATCCTGGCGGCGCCACTTCAGTGGCCACCGCTCTTCGTGTTGGGTACGTTTTTAATTGGCCTTGGGGCTGGCCTCTTTGGGCATGGAACCCTTACGGCCACCATGCAGACAGCGCCGAAAGATCAGGCTGGTTTGGCGCTAGGCGCCTGGGGGGCTGTCCAGGCCACCGCTGCTGGAGTGGCCATGGCCTTAGGCGGGGTCCTGCGTGATCTGATCAATATGGCAAGCGGAACGGGGCTCTATGGCGCATCGCCCCAGGCGACGGGGTATATTTCGGTGTATGGCATTGAGTTGGCGCTGTTGGTTGTGACCATTATTGCCATGGCACCACTTATAAGAAAAACGTCTCAGGGGGCGTAACGTTTTGCCGGTCCAGCGGGCCGGATCTTTGAAAAGGAAGTGAAATGGAACCTTGGCAAGTCATTCTTGTTGTGTGGGCAGCTGTCGCAATTATTCTGGTGGCAAACCACTTTAACCGTGGTGGTAAGTAAGACAACAGAGATCTTGATTTAGTGCAAAGAATTCTCTGCGGTCTTTCGATAGAGTGACGTTGTCCGCCGGTCCCAATTGTTGGCTCGCTCCCCCGAGCTGGTAATTTAGGCGGAAAAAAGCCCCGACTTGTCGGGGCTTTTGTTTTTCTGGCGAGCGTGTGGATATGCGGTGCTGCGTGATGGTTGAGCCAGTCCGTGCATTACGAAAAGCTATCTATCGCATGCGTTTTAACTATAACCTTCGAAGATTGATTTATCGCAATGCGTCACGTTGCCGGGTTTGATTTGGCGCAATGTACGGTTTCGCTGATCTGCGTAGTGTGTTCCCTGGTAGTTCCACTCAACGAAAAGGGAGAGAAGTTATGAAACTTAAACGCACACTCGCTGCCGTGATGTTCTCGGGCATGGCCGTTTCTGCCACTGGGGTGTTTGCCGCGGAGCCGATCCAAGTCATCAAGCCGGCTCAAAACATCAACCTTGGATTGGTCGAGCTGGGCAAGAAGTTGTACTTCGATCCCCGTCTTTCAAAATCTGGATTTATTTCGTGCAACTCATGCCACAACCTATCGATGGGTGGCTCCGACAATCTGCCCACCTCGATTGGTGATAAGTGGCAACAAGGCCCGATCAATTCGCCTACGGTGCTTAATTCCAGCTTAAACGTAGCGCAATTCTGGGATGGCCGCGCCGCTGACTTGCAAGCTCAGGCGGGTGGCCCGATTGCTAACCCCGGCGAAATGGCATTTAGCCACGTGCTCGCTATCGGCGTGATCGAATCCATCCCTGCGTACGTGCGCGAATTTAAAACCGTGTTTGGCACCGACAAAATTGCCATCAATCAAGTCACGGCAGCAATCGCTGAATTTGAAAAGACATTGGTCACGCCCAACTCGCGATTTGACCAGTGGCTGCTTGGCAACAAAGAGGCCCTCACTGCGAAAGAAGTGGCAGGCTACAAGCTCTTTAAAGACAGTGGTTGTACTGCATGCCATAACGGTGAAGCTGTGGGCGGCAACTCATTCCAGAAGATGGGTGTTGTTGCGCCGTACAAAGGTGATAACAAAGCCGAGGGACGTGCCGCTGTTACGGGCAAAGATGCCGATCGCTTCAGTTTCAAAGTGCCGACATTGCGTAACGTTGAACTTACCTATCCCTACTTCCACGATGGCGCCGCAAACACGCTCGGTGAGGCGGTCGATGTCATGGGCCAGATTCAGCTGGGTAAGAAATTTAACAAGGATGAGAACGAGAAAATCGTGGCCTTTCTGAAAACCCTCACCGGTGATCAGCCGCTATTCCGTCTGCCGATTCTTCCGCCTTCCGGTGACAAGACTCCGCGTCCCACACCGTTCTCGAAGTAATGTGTTGTCTCTGCCTGCCCTGATAAGGTAGGTGTTACAGGGCCCTGCATCGCAGGGCCTTTTTTTATGGTCTGAGGCCGCCGCTGATCCAGGCCTGAATCAGTTTTAAGTTAGCGGCCCGTTCACTGTCGGTCTCGCCAAGGCGGCGATACATGTTTCCAGGTTTCTTGTCGGGCAGGCGGCTTCCATCGTCGATACGCTGCATCAACACGCCGGCCTCACTGCCGTTTATAAATGTTTTGATTTCGGCAAGGGTATTCATTTTGGGCCCAAGCTTTTCTTTTTTGTATTTCTCTTTTGCTTGCTGGTACTCCGACAAGGTGGGCGCATCAAGGCCGTGGCACTCGGCACAGTTGTTGCGAAAGATGGGTGCAATCGTTTTTTGAAACGATACGGTCTCGCCATGGCCAGGGGTGGCTCCCATGCCCATCAGCAATGCGTAAGCCAGCCTCACGCTCGGCGCAACGAACCAGGGTTGACGTTGCGGAAGGGGGCTCGATGGGGGGCGGATCATGGCGTGGGGCTATACCGGGTAGCTGGATCAATCCGAATTGAATCGAAAAAGTCAGGTTTGGGGCTTGATGCAAGTCATAGTCCGCGGTCAAGCGGCCCTCGTCGGGGTATGGGCATTGGGCTGGTTGGCGCAGACCGGGCGGCAACTGGCAGGGTACAAGTCATATATATGACCTAGTTGACATCGGGGGTCTTGTCCGGATACGATCGCGCCGTTGTTCTTAAAAGGAGATCACATGATTCACGTTGTATTGCATGACGCAAAAGACACCGTTGCGGTGGCGGTCGTGGAGGGCATCAAGCCTGGCGTGGAACTGAACGCCTGGATCATGGAT
>JBDLRC010000116.1:0-5834 GCA_039800265.1 Pseudomonadota bacterium | reverse complement strand
GATTTCAAATGCGTGACACGATGGGCTGGAAGATACCGTACAACCGAATCAAGCTGATCAGTTACAAGGTCAACGAGCTTGAAGAGGCCAACCGGAAACTTCGAGATCGATCGCGATTTGCATCACAAACATTTGAATACGAAGTCGAGAGCCAGCTTCTGATGCAACCCGGCATGGAGCTCGTAGAAAAAATTACCGATGCCCAAATTGTGCTGTATATCCTTGAGCAGAAAACTGAGCGTCAAGTCTTAGCCTTCAGTAGCGCAGGGCGCCCACGCGAGATTCAAATTGAAATGTTTGTTCGGTTGCGCATCACCGATCACCTCGGCGTAGAGCTTCTCTCTCCGCAATGGATCAGCCAAACGCGCGAACTCACCGTCAACGAAGCCGAGGTGCTCTCCATGACGGCCGGTGAAACCACACTCAGGGATGATATGCAACGTGAACTTGCGTACCAGATTCTTCGCCGACTACGGGCAGTCAAACTGCCGCAATAAGGCATGCAGACACGACTGGATCTGCGCGCGCCCGATGGCCTAAAGCGTACGCTGTCCGCCCACGCAACAGCTTCAATTTGGGTAATCACCGGCGATGACCCCTTGCTCACGGGTGAGGCCGCCGACCAATGCCGCGAGCACTTTCGCAGCCTTGGCGTAACGGAGCGCCAGGTCGAAGTACCCGATCGCAGTTTCGACTGGAAAGGATGGCTCGCCGCAAGCGGCACCGGTTCTCTTTTTTCAGAAAAACGTCTGATGGATGTGCGGCTGCCCACCGGTAAGCCAGGGATTGAAGGCAGCAAAGCAATTCAGGCCTGGTGTGCCCATCCCCCTGAAGATGTGATCTTGCTGGTCAACCTCCCCCGGGCTGACCGGGCCATGTTGGGTTCATCGTGGTTCTCAGCGTTGGATCAGGCAGGAGTGGTGATCCTGGTGCCCGAACTCTACCGCTCTGATTTGCCGTCATGGGTCAGCCAACGGCTACGCGCCCAGGGCCTTACGGCAACGCCCGATGCGATCGCCTTCATTTGCGATCAGTGCGAGGGCAATCTGATTGCCGCCCACCAAGAGATTCTGAAACTTGCACTGCATGGCGAGAATCACGGCGCTGCACTCGATGTGCATGACATCAGGGATCATGTCGCCAATGTGGCCCGCTTTAATGCGTTTACTTTGGGAGAGGCCGCACTCGGCCTGGATCGGCCTCGGGCCATTCGCATTCTGCGTGGCCTGAAATCCGAAGCTGAACCTATCCCCTTGGTGCTGTGGGCGCTGACGGAAGACCTGCGCATGCTGGCCCGAACGCAATCGGCGATGGCTAGAGGCCGTACTGCAGACATGGCCATTCGTGAGGCGCGCGTACCGCGCCACCGGGAACGGCTAATTGCCAATGCCTGCCGGTCCATTCAGCCGATGAAAACCTGGCGGGCCCTGCGGCAGGCCGCCGAGGTCGATACAATCGTAAAGGGCTTGAAATCAGACGATCCGTGGGTGGCCTTGGAGCGTCTGGTGCTGGATCTTGCCTAACGCCGCAACCAACGCACCCCAAGGGCGTTGATCGCCGCACGTGTTCAACAAAGTCGTTAACCCACTATCGGAATTCGCATGTCGCAGGCTCAGAGTTCAATTCGTCTTGCCGTGGCCCAGATTGGTCAGCGGGCGCGCAGCGCAAGCCGTCAGATGGCCGTGGCCGGAACGCGCGAAAAGAACAATGCGCTTACCGAATTGGCCAGCCGAATTTCCGCCCAGCGCTCTGCGCTCAAAGCTGCCAATGCTGCGGATATTGCCCGAGCAACCTCTGCGGGGTTTGACGCTGCATTTATCGATCGTCTAACCCTGTCCGATAAATCGATCGATACCATGATTGAGGGCCTGCATCAGATCGTGGCCCTTGGCGACCCGATCGGGGAAATCAACGACATGCGTCGGCAGCCCACCGGCATCACGGTAGGGAAAATGCGGGTCCCACTGGGCGTGATCGGCATCATTTATGAATCCCGGCCCAATGTCACCATTGATGCTGCTGCGCTATGCATCAAGGCCGGTAACGCCACGGTGCTGCGCGGGGGCTCCGAAGCGATCGAAAGCAACCGGGCGTTATCCGAACTGATTCAACAGGCACTGGCGGCCTGCGGGCTTCCGCAAGACGGCGTACAGGTGTTACCAATGACCGATCGTGAGGCCGTTTCCTGCATGATCACGATGCCGGAATACATTGATGTCATCGTGCCGCGCGGCGGAAAGTCACTGATTGAGCGTATTGCTCACGAGGCCCGTGTGCCGGTCATCAAACATCTGGATGGTATCTGCCACGTCTACATTGACAACCAGGCAGATCCGGAAAAAGCAGTCCGTATTGCAGACAATGCCAAGACCCACCGCTTTGGCACCTGCAACACCATGGAAACACTTCTACTGGCGAGTGACACGCCTGCGCAGATTCTCCGAGACCTGGTTGCCGTCTACCGCGCTAAATCGATCGAGTTGCGTATCTGTGCCGAGACCCGAGCGTTACTGGCCAGCGCAGGAGTGGATACAGCGGATATGAAGGATGCCACCGAAGAGGACTGGCGTACGGAATACCTGGCTCCAATTCTCTCGATTCGAACCGTGTCGGGCCTTGAGCAGGCGATGGCCCACATCAATGACTACGGGTCGCACCATACCGACGCCATCGTGACGGAGAACTACTCCAAGGCCAGAACATTTCTGCGCAACGTCGATTCTGCATCGGTCATGGTCAACGCATCGACACGCTTTGCTGATGGCTTCGAATACGGCCTTGGCGCTGAGATTGGTATCAGCAATGACAAGATCCATGCCCGCGGCCCCGTGGGCTTGGATGGGCTCACCACCTACAAGTGGATTGTGCTGGGCCAGGGCGAAGTCCGGGCTTAAGCAGCCGCGCGCGATCACAAGAACGTTTTAAAAGGCAACCGTCATGACCAATCTCAAAAGCATTACACGAAGCTCAGGCATCGCGATTCTTGTGTTGTTGGTGATCATGAGCCTGGATAACTCCAACGGCTACCTCTGGTGGAAATCCTTCCACATCGTGATGGTCACCAGCTGGTTTGCGGGGCTCTTTTACCTGCCACGCATCTTTGTCAATCTGGCCATGGTGCCCGCCGGACCGGAACATGACGGCGAGCGCAATCGTCTGCTGCTTATGACGAACAAACTCTTTCGGTTCATGACGCCGCTGGGCGTATTGGCGATCGTCAGCGGCCTGTGGGTCTGGCTGGGGTATGGGTTTGCGGGCGGCTGGATGCATGCCAAGCTGGCTTTCGTGTTGGTGCTGATTGCTTATCACGCCATGTGCTACAACCGGACCGAAGACTTCAATCGCGGGATCAACAAACACTCGCACGTCTGGTACCGATGGTTCAATGAGATTCCCGTGGTGCTGCTGCTGATCATCGTCGTGCTGGTGGTGGTAAAGCCTTTCTAAGTGTCGACCCACCTTAAAGGCTTTGCCGTCTGCCCAAGCGGGCTCGAAGCGGTCCTGGCGAACGAACTCACCCAGCAGCCCGGATTTCGCTCTGTTCAGCCCGGCCGTGGCGGCGTGGCCTTTGAAGCCTCTGCCCAATCGATTGCGCGGGCCAACCTGTGGGCCCGTATTCCCACTCGGCTCTTGGTCGAAGCCGGCCGCGGCACGATCCGTAAGCCCGACGATATTCGCCGAATCGCGACTCAGATTCTCTGGGAAAACTGGTTTACGTTTCGCCAGACGCTGCGCATTGATTTGACCGTGGGCCGCGAGCCTCGCCTTGAAGCACCACTGGCTCGAAATTTTGCAACGCTTTTGGTGAAGGACGGAGTCTGCGATCGTTTTCGCACCGCCCGAGGCGAGCGGCCCTCGATCGACACGGCCCATCCCGACATTCGCATCTGGGCCCATCTGGATCAAAACGATCTCACGCTGTATGTCGACACCTCTGGCGAGCCACTTTTTAAGCGCGGCTGGCGCCAGGCCAAAGGTGAGGCACCGCTGCGAGAAAATCTAGCCGCCGCACTGATTGCCATGACACCGTGGGACTGCACATCGCCCATCATGGATCCCTTTTGTGGAAGCGGCACCCTCATCATCGAGGCGATGCAACGGGCCCTGAACCTGCCCCCGGGCTACTCACCGCATTCACCACGCAGTTTTGCAGCGGAACACTTTCATGCCCAGTCACCGATGGGCCAAGTGAACTGGCAGGCGCTGCGCAAAGAAGCTGCACAGGCCATCGAGCAGGCGGTGCAAGCCGTGAAAAAAAATCTGGATCAGCCGGGCACTGGCCTGGCCGTGCCGCCGATGCAAGGTAGTGATCACGACCCGCGCATGGTCGCCATCGCAAAAGGTAATGCCGAGCGTGCCCTTCCGAAATCAATCGCCGATCGAATCGAGTGGTCCGTCAGCGCGATGGAAGACTGTGAACCGATCGCGCCTTCCGGCACCATCCTCACAAACCCACCCTACGGCAAGCGGCTGAGCCCCGAAGAGGGCAATCCTGAGTTCGAGCGTGCCCTGGCCGAGAGTCTGAAGCGGCGGTTCTCTGGCTGGCAGGCCTGGATTTTGTCCGACAACCTCAAACTTGAATCCGGCATGCGCCTGAAGGCAGCACGGCGCGCACCGGTGTTCAACGGCGACATCGAGTGCCGCTGGTTTCGCTTTGACATGGTGAGCGGCTCCATGCGTGATAAGCCCGCACCGTTGTCATAATCTGGCCATGAGTATTTCCGAACGCCTTCATGACGTTACAGCCCGTATCGATTCGGCCTGCCGGAGTCATGGCAAAGACCCCGCGAGCATCGCACTGCTCGCGGTAAGCAAAACCTTTCCCGCGGCTGCGGTGCAAGAAGGTCTTGATGCCGGGCTTCACGCCTTTGGTGAAAACTACGTGCAAGAGGGTGTTGAAAAAATCCTGGCCCTGCAAGGCCAGCGCGCAGCGATCACCTGGCATTTCATTGGCCCCCTCCAGAGCAACAAGACACGCGAGGTTGCTGAGCATTTCGACTGGATGCACTCGATTGATCGCGAAAAAATCGCACGACGGCTCTCCGAGCAGCGGCCTGCAGCCATGGCACCCCTTCAGGTCTGCATTCAGGTCAATGTCAGTGGCGAAGACTCCAAAAGCGGTGTGGCGCCTACCGAAGCACGCGCCCTGGCGCTTGCCATCTCTGGGCTGCCCGGTCTGCAGCTGCGCGGAGTGATGGCCATTCCAGAACCCACCGATGACCCCGCACTCCAACGGCAACGGTTTGCACAATTGGTATCGGTCTTTTCGGCAATCAAGCCTGCCCTACCGGAGGCAGCACGGCCGCACTTTGACACCCTGTCGATGGGCATGTCGTCAGACATGGAATCTGCGATCGCAGAATCTCTACCCGGTACGATCACCATGGTGCGCGTGGGCACCGCATTGTTTGGGCAGCGCGCGCCGCGCTAGCGAAACTCTTTCGACATCGCGGTGCCGCGATCGCGGGCCGCCATGAGCGCCTTTTCAATCACACGCATAAACTGATCGTGCTCCAGGCTTGCCAATGCGGCAGCCGTGGTGCCGCCTTTTGATGTGACCTTCTCGCGAAGCACCGCAGGCGGCTCCCCCGATGATTCCAGCAGTGCCAGCGCGCCTTTGAGCGTATGCATCGAGAGCAACATCGATTGCGAAGGCGATAAGCCGAGCTGCTCACCCGCAGCAGCCAAGGCCTCAATAAACCGAAACACATAGGCCGGACCGGACCCCGAGAGTGCCGTGACCGCATCCATCAATGACTCTTGATCGACCCACACCACCTTGCCCACACTGGCCATCAAGGCCTCGGCCTGTGCCCGGGCCTGCGACGGCACAC
>JBDLRC010000115.1:0-6691 GCA_039800265.1 Pseudomonadota bacterium | reverse complement strand
GCTGACGGTCTACCAACGCCGTCGCGTTGCCTGGGCCGGTCAGGGGCCGCGTCAGTTGCAAGAGGCGCGTGAGATCTTTATTCGGCAGGCATTGGTTGAGGGCGACTGGGATTGTCGGCTTCGTTTCTTTATTGAAAACAAGAAACGAATCAAAGAGGTCGAGGCGCTCGAACACAAGGCTAGGCGCCCCGACATCTTGATCGATGATGAGCTGCTGTTTGCGTTTTACGACCGGTGTTTGCCTGCTGATGTGGCCGATGCCGATGGCCTGACCCGGTGGTACAGGGCAGCAAGCCAAAGTAATCCCGATCTTTTATGCCTTGCAAAAGAAGACCTGATGCGTCACGAGGCAGCAGGCATTACGTCGGATCAATTTCCAAAAGTATTGTCGGTGAGGCAGGGAGGTCAGGTGCTAGCCTTTGCGTTGGAGTACCACTTCGACCCGGGTGGCGCCCGCGATGGCGTGACGCTTTTGGTGACGCCGGAGCGGCTGAGTGATCTGCAGCCGCAGGCCATGGATTGGCTCGTGCCCGGCATGCTCAAGGAGAAGGTGATTGCGCTGCTGAAAACGCTGCCGCAAAAACTCCGCCGTCATTGTGTGCCGTTGCCGGAGTATGCCGCAGGGTTTTGTACCCGCTGGCATGAGCAACGCGGCGCGATGCCCCTTGTGCAGGCGTTGATCCAAGATATTGTTCAGCAGACGGGTGTCGCGCCTCGGCGCGATGATTTCAAGCTCGATGGCTTGAGCCCCCACTGCCGCATGAATGTGCGGGTGTTGGATCCACATGGCCGCATGCTGGCCGAGGGCCGTGATCTCGTGTCGCTTCAATCGTCGTTGGGCGTGTCGAACGAGCAGGCCCTTGCGGCCAAGGGGCTCCCAACACGTGAGCAGTGGCGGGATCGATTTGCCCAGGCCGCCAAAGAGCCGCTTAAGGCACTTGAAAAAGAGGTGCACGGGCGCCGCGAGCTCGGCATGGTCTTGACCGCCATGGGATCGTTGGACACCTTTGTACGGGATCTGCGTGCACTCACCATGGAGCGCGTGTTTTTGGCAGATGGGCTGCCGGATGGTGAAGACGAGTTTTCGGCACGCTGGGAGCGTGGGCGGTCACGGGTCTTGTTGGTGGGCCAAGAGATTCTGCGTTTGTCGGCCGCCGTTGTGGCCGAGCACAACGCGGTGGCCAAGAAGCTGCCCACGCTTCGGGGCTTTCCATCTGCACTCGCGGACATTGAGCAGCAGCTCGCTCGCCTGGTCCCGAAGGATTTTTTGTTGGCCACGCCATTTGAGCGGCTGACCCATCTCCCTCGTTACTTGAAGGCCATTTCGGCCCGTATGGATAAGTGCCGAGCCGATCCGGCCCGCGATACTGTCTGGTCCCGTGAGGTCGCCATGGTCGAGCAGCCGTTTTGGCGCTGGGCCAGTCAGAATCGCGGGGGATGGTCGGATGCCGCCACAGAATTTCGTTGGATGTGTGAGGAGCTTCGGGTTGCGACGTTTGCGCAGGAATTGAAAACACCGTTGCCGATGTCGGTCAAGCGGCTCCAGAAGGCCTGGGTGAACCTTCAAAACGATGCCTGAGATTCCCGTCATAATCCGCGCATGCCTGCTTCTGTAAATTCAACCCGTCGTGCGCTGTTGGCCACCGGTCTCGGGGCTTCCGTGGCGGCGTTGTCAGGTCATGCGTTTCCCCAGCAGGCCCCAACGCGCGTAGCCTATCCGATCATTGTGTTGAATTCCCGCGATGCTGATATTGCGCTGATTCATCCCGAGACCCATAAGGTGATCGGCCGAGTGCCGACCGGCAAGGAACCGCATCATCTCTATCCCACACCGGATAACCGCCACGTGATTGTGGGCAACGCGGTGTCAGACTCGCTCACGTTCATCAATCCCGAGACCGGGCGCGTGGAAATGTCCATGCAAGGGGTGGCAGATCCGTATCACCTTGGTTTTTCACCCGATCAGAATTTTTTTGTTACCTGTGCCAATCGGCTTGATCATGTGGATGTCTACCGCCGGGTTGGCGTTGGTGATCAGATGCATCTAAAGGGCCTTGCCCGATTTGATCTGGCTAAAACACCCAGTCATCTGGTGTTCTCGGGGGATAGCCGTACCGTGTACTGCACGCTACAAGACTCCGATGAAGTCGTGGCCATTGACCTGCAAAAGCTTGTGGTGCTCTGGCGTCTACCGGTGGGTAAGCTGCCCGCGGGCATTGCGATCACACCTGACTCTCAATTGCTGTTTGTTGGTGTAATGGGCTCGGATTCGGTGGCGGTCATTGATCCGTTTGGAGGTCCAGCCAAGACCCCCCGCATTGTTCAGCACATACGCACGGGCGAGGGAGCCCATGCGTTTCGCAATCACGGCAACAAGCGTGACCTCTGGGTGTCCAATCGCGTGGCCAATACCATCTCGCGTATCGATATGAGCCGTCTGCGCGTTGAGCAAGAGATCCCGGTGCCGGGTGGGCCCGATTGCATGGAGGTCCATGCGTCGGGTAAGCAGGTCTGGGTGACGCAGCGTTGGAATCGATCGGTGGCTATGGTCAGCCTGGATGAGGGTAAGGTGATCAAACAGATTCGTGTCGGCCGATCTCCCCATGGGGTGTATCTGCATGATCGGGCGGGGCTTGTTTAAGCTGGCGTATTGCCTCGGCCAAGTGCTGCGCAGCGGTCGCAGTCGCCTGGCCTTGGCCGTATGCATGCTTGCAGCTGCATCGCATGCACAGGCCTGCGACAAGCCGGTTTTTTTGACACTCGATACGGGGGGCATGCAACATGCCCAGGCAATTGCTGACATTTTGGCCAAGCATCAGGTGAAGGCAACATTTTTCCTGTCGCATGAAAAAACCTTCCGTGGTGATTACGCGTTGGATGACAGCTGGGCCGACTATTGGCGGAAACGCGTGGCCGAGGGCCATACGTTTGGTTCGCATACCTGGCGTCATGGCCGCATTCTGTCGGCAGCCTCTGGCCTGATTCGTTATCGGCCCCAGCATCATGAGGATGCGGCACGGGTGGTGTCGCTTGACGGCGATGGCTTTTGTCGCGAATTGCGTCGGGTCGAGGAACGATTTGTTCAGATGACTGGCCGACGGCTCGACCCCATTTGGCGGGCGCCCGGGGGCTACACCACACCGGAGTCGTTGATTGCCGCAAAGCGTTGCGGGTTTGAGCATGTCCATTGGAGCCCCGCTGGTTTTCTTGGTGATGAATTGCCCAGCGACCGCTATCCCAACCGGCAGCTGCTCGACAAAGCGCTGCGCGACATTCGCCCTGGCGATGTGCTGATGGCCCACCTCGGGATCTGGTCCCGCAAGGATCCCTACGCTCCCATGCTTGACCCCCTGATTGCAGGGCTAAAATCCAGGGGTTTCTGCTTTCGACCGATTGCATCGACCGCTAACCTCACCAAGCCGATTCCGTGATCGATAGTCTTGTACTCTGGTTTTCTGAGATTCATGCCATTGTGTTTGAGTCGGCTGTGCTCCCCCTGTTGGGAGTGCTAGGCCTTCGAAGCTTCATGGAAGAGGCCTTCGACTTCACAGAGTGGTTTCTGATCGGCGTCTTCGAGATGGCCGTTTTGGCTGCGGTGATACTCCCTCTGGAGCGCTGGCGGCCTGCCGACCGTCGGGCCCTGCAGGGGCCCGGTGATCGGGCCCGCGTGGATGTGGCCTACACGTTGCTGCATCGATTAGGGGGCTTTGCCATTTTGATGTTTGCGGTGATGCAGCCGCTGGTGCTGGAGCTCAAAGACGGCCTGCGCGCCTGGGGCCTGGCCGGATTTCAACTCGACGATGCATTGGGCCTAACCTACTTGCCTGTGTTGGCGGCGCTTGTCTATGTGCTTGTGCTGGATTTCGTGGACTACTGGATGCATCGGTTTCAGCATCAGTGGCATTGGTGGTGGGCCCTGCATGCCGTGCATCACTCTCAGCGCCGTATGACTGTCTGGACCGACAACCGCAATCACCTTTTTGACGACCTGATTCGCGATGCAGTGCTAGCGTTTGTCGCTGTGCTGATTGGTGTCGCGCCTGCGCAGTTCCTTGGCTTTGTGGTGATCACGCGCGTCTGGCAGAGCCTTCAGCACTCCAATGTCGCGATCGCATTTCCTGCGCCCTTGGCACGGGTGCTGGTCTCGCCCGCATTTCATCGTGTGCATCACGCGGTGGGGATTGGGCACGAGGGGCGGGCCAAGGGCGTGAACTTCGCGGTGCTCTTTCCCATCTGGGATCTCTTGTTTAAGACGGCCGACTGGTCCGGTGATCAACGCCTGGCCCGGGGGGAATCGCTGGACCCCACCGGTATTCGTGACCAGGCCGATGGCGTAAATTATGGCAATGGGTTCTGGCACCAGCAGTGGATTGGCCTGCGCCATCTCGTGCAGTCGCTGTCGCGCAGCACATCGGGGGATCACAGGCCCCCCGCCGAGCACCCACGGTAAACCAGAGCACACTCACTTTACGCCACGACCGTGACCAAACACTTTGGCCTTTACATCATGGGCGACGAAATCCTGTCGGGAAAGCGGCAGGATCGTCATTTTGAACAGATCAAATCGATTTTGGCTGCACGCGGGCTCGCGTTGTCGTGGGTTCAGTACCTGGGCGATGACCGGGAGCGTTGCGTGAGGGCGCTGACCCACTCGTTTGCATCGGATGACGTGGTGTTTTCATGTGGCGGGATTGGATCCACACCGGATGATCACACTCGTCAGGCGGCCGCCGCGGCGCTGGGCGTTGGCCTGGCCTTGCACCCGCAGGCAGAGCGCCTGATTCGCGAGCGGGCTGCGGACACGGGTCAGCCGGCGACCGACGATCGGCTGCGCATGGGCGAATTTCCGGAAGGTGCAGAGATCATTCCCAACCCGTACAACAAAATCCCGGGCTTCTCAGTGAGTGAACATTATTTTGTGCCAGGTTTTCCGGTGATGGCCTGGCCCATGATCGAGTGGGTATTGGAGACCCACTATCAGCACCTGTTTCGTAGTGCAGCTGAAATTGATCGTTCGATGGTGGTGCTCAAGCTCTTTGAAGCCACGGTCACGCCACTCATGCAACGACTTTGTGAGCGCTACCCGCAGTTCAAGTTCTACAGCCTGCCCTCAGCGGGTGACGATGGCCTGCCCAAACACGTTGAGCTTGGCGTGAAAGCCCAAGCCTTAGCAGAGCACGATGGTGTGCCGACGGCATCCCCGCTCTTTGATCAGGCCTATCAGGAATTTCGGGAGGGTGTGCTGGCACTGAACGGGACGATCACCGAAGAGCGGACCGCTAGCCGCTAGATGATGCCGGCCTCTTGGGGGCTGCCCCAGGGCTATCGCCACATTCGACGATACGCCCTGAGATCATAGGCTAGCGTTTTGTTGCGTTTAAACCGGCGTTGGTCGCTGCCAGCATATTGCGCTCTGCCATTTCGACCACTTGGCGTGCGGCCCGATTGGCCGTCTCATAGGCCGAGTTTGCCGCAGTAAGTGACGATTTCATCATTGCGACGATGCTTTCGGATCCCGCGGGCGCAGTCTTCGCGAACTCATCCAAAGCATCGACCAATTTTTTGTTGGCATCGGCAATTTGTGCATCGATCAGGCGTTGCACCTCACCGCTGGTCTGCGAAGCGATATCGTAGATGGTGCGCGAGTAGGCCAATGCTTTCTCGGCGGTCGGGGTGGCCATGTTCTGATTCATGGTCACGATCTCAGAGGCGTCTTTCACGCTCATCAGTGCCTTGAATTTCTCAGATGTCTCTTGCAATGAAGACCGGGCTGCGCCGAGCTGCAGTTCCACCATCTTTTCGATGCCCTCAAAAGCTTTCTGCGAAAGCTTCATCATCGCTTCAATGTTTTCTTTTTGAGCCTCGCTCATGCCCTCTGGTGTGGGGTAGAGTGCCATGACAACCTCCTCGTGATTATTGGTTTTATGGACGTATTTTATAGCGATCGCTTTGTGTTGCCGTTGCCGGAAGGCCATCGCTTCCCTATGGAGAAATACCGCATGTTGCGCGAACGCGTAGCCCGGGAATTCCCTCAAATACGGCTTTACGAGCCTGATCCGGTGAGTGATGAGATGTTGCGGCAGGCCCATGATGCGGGCTATATCGCACGCATGGTCTCTGGTGATCTGTCCCGAAAAGAGATCGTGGCCCTTGGCTTTCCGTGGTCGATGGCGATGGTGGAACGTTCCCGCCGGTCGGTCGGCGCCACCGTTATGGCCTGCAGGCGCGCGTTGCATGATCGCGTGTCCGTGAACCTCGCCGGTGGAACCCATCATGCCCACGCCGATCGGGCTGAGGGGTATTGCTGCTTTAACGATGCGGTGGTTGCCATCCGAGCATTGCAAAACGATGGGCGTGTGCAACGTGTGGCGGTCATTGATCTGGATGTGCATCAAGGCAACGGCACGGCATCGATCACCCAAAGCGATCCGAGTATCTTCACGTTGTCGATGCATGGCGCAACAAACTTTCCCTTTCGCAAAGAGCGCTCCTCACTCGATGTAGAGCTTGCTGACGGCGCCACCGATGATGAGTATCTTGAACGTCTGGACTGGGCACTGGCCGAAATGGCATCGCGTTTTACGCCGGATTTTGTGATTTATCTTGCCGGTGCCGATCCGTATGAAGACGATCGACTTGGCCGACTGGCGCTTACCAAAGCAGGGTTGTACGCGCGTGATCTGAGGGTTTT
>JBDLRC010000114.1:0-6719 GCA_039800265.1 Pseudomonadota bacterium | reverse complement strand
GCCCATGCCAGCACATCCGCAACGGTGTTTTGTATTGCGCACGCCATAGTGGCCGACCCCACGGCAATGTTGACCCAAAGCACGTCGGTCTATCAATTGGCTATCTTTAATGCAGCGCTCTGCACGTTCGTTCCGATGTTGCTTACCATGGTCGCCGTGAACCGCGTTGGCTCAAGCCTGACGGCGCAGGCAGGTGCGGTTGGCCCGGTTGCGACGGTGTATCTGGGCTGGGCCTTCCTGGGGGAGCCGATCACCCTCACGCAATTGGTGGGGATGACGATTGTGTTGGCGAGCGTGGCGCTGCTGCTGCGTGTCAATAACGCTGATAAAGCGAAATCCCTGGCCCAGGATACGTAGACAACCGTTGTCGCAAACGGGTTGCCGGCTTGGCGGCTCGCGAAAAAAAGCCACCCGGGGGTGGCTTTTCGCTCGAGTAACTGAACTGACCGTTTACGCCGCCATGAGTTCCCGCAACACATAGGGAAGAATGCCGCCATGTTTGTAGTAATCGACCTCGATCGGCGTATCGATTCTGCAAAGCACCGTAACGTTTTGTTTGCTTCCGTCTTTGCGCGTGATGACCAGTGTCAGATCTTGCTGAGGTGCGAGCTGTTCGGGAATCGCCACGTCGAATGTTTCGGAGCCTTCCAGCTTCAGGCTTTGGGCACTGTCCGATCCCTTGAACTGCAGAGGCAGCACGCCCATGCCGACCAGATTTGATCGGTGAATGCGCTCATAGCTCTTGGCCACGACCACCTTCACGCCTAGCAACTGTGTACCCTTGGCGGCCCAGTCACGGGAGGATCCGGTGCCGTATTCTTCCCCGCCGATGACCACTGTGGGAACACCCGCGCCCTGGTACTTCATGGCAGCGTCGTAGATGAACATCTTCTCGCCGCTCGGCTGGAAGAGGGTCAATCCGCCTTCTTCGCGGGTGCCGTCGGCCTTGGGTGGGAGCATCAGGTTCTTGATCCGAACGTTGGCGAACGTGCCACGCATCATCACATCATGATTGCCGCGCCGCGAACCGTAGGAGTTGAAGTCTGCCTTGGTCACACCGTTGTCCAGCAGGTACTTGCCGCCGGGGGAGGCCTCTTTGATCGAGCCGGCCGGTGAGATGTGGTCCGTCGTTACCGAGTCGCCAAGAATCATCAGCGCCCGGGCACCTGTGATCGAGCCCGTGGCCTTGGGTGTCATGGAGAAGCCATCGAAGAAGGGCGGCCGTGCAATGTAGGTTGACTTCGGCCAATCGTAGACTTGGCCTGTCGTGCCTTTGATGTTGTTCCACAGATGATGGTCTTTGGTCAGATCGCCGTACATACGTCGGAAGGTGTCGGCGTCCATCGCGCAGCCCATGACGGCAGCGATCTCTTGGCTTGAGGGCCAAATGTCTTTCAGATAGACGGGCCCGCTTGCGCCCTGGCCCAGCGGCTCATGCGAGAGATCTTTGAGTACGGTGCCGGCAATCGCATACGCTACGACCAGAGGAGGCGATGCCAAGAAGTTGGCACGAAGGTTGGGGTGAATGCGGGCCTCAAAGTTTCGGTTGCCCGAGAGCACTGCGGCGCAGACCAGATCTTCCTTCACGATGGCATCGTTGAACTCGGGCCGCAAATCACCTGCATTGCCGATACATGTCGTGCAGCCATAGGCGGCCACTGCAAAGCCGAGCTTCTCAAGGTAAGGCAGTAGTCCTGCCTTGGTGAGGTACTCGGTGACCACGCGGCTTCCGGGAGCCAAGGATGTTTTGATGTGCGGCTTGACCGACAGGCCTTTTTCAACGGCCTTCTTGGCAAGAAGACCGGCCGCCAGCAGCACGCCGGGATTCGAGGTGTTGGTGCACGAGGTGATCGCCGCAATCAACACGTCGCCACTGCCAAGGTCGACATCGCCCGCTTTGACGCGTTTCGAGAGCGCGGCTGCCGGCTGGGCAAATCCGTTCTCGGCGACCGGCTTGGAGAAGAGTTCGGTAAACGACTGCTTCATATTGCTCAACTCGATGCGATCTTGCGGACGCTTTGGTCCCGCGAGCGAAGGCTTGATCGAACCCAGGTCGAGTGACAGTGTCTTGGTGTAGTCGATCTGTCCGGCTTTGGGAATGCCGAAGAGTTCTTGTGCTTTGAAATACGCTTCGAAGGCGTCGACTTCATCTTGGGTGCGTCCGGTTGCACGCATAAAATCAACGGTCACGGCATCGACGGGGAAGAAACCCATCGTGGCACCGTACTCTGGCGCCATGTTGGCGATCGTGGCGCGATCCGGCAGGGCGAGTGAAGCCGTGCCTTCGCCAAAGAACTCAACGAATTTGCCGACCACTTTTTCTTTGCGCAGCATCTCGGTGATGGTCAGCACGAGGTCGGTCGCAGTGCAGCCTTCGGGTAGCTTGCCTGTCAGGTTCACGCCCACCACGTCGGGCGTGAGGAAATAGACGGGCTGGCCCAGCATGCCGGCCTCGGCCTCAATCCCGCCGACACCCCAGCCCACCACGCCAATGCCGTTGATCATGGTGGTGTGGCTATCGGTACCGACAAGCGTGTCGGGGTAGTGGATGCCATCTTTGTTGTGCACGCCGCGTGCAAGGTATTCGAGGTTGACCTGGTGCACGATGCCGATGCCCGGGGGCACGACTTTAAACGTGTCAAAGGCCTGCATGCCCCACTTCATAAACTGGTAGCGCTCTTCGTTACGCTGAAACTCCAGTTTCATGTTCAGATCAAGCGCGTCTTTTTTGCCGTAGTGGTCAATCATGACCGAGTGATCCACCACCAAGTCCACCGGCACGAGCGGCTCGATCACTTTCGGATTCTTGCCCATGTCGTGGGCCACATTGCGCATTGCGGCCAGATCGGCAAGCAGCGGTACGCCGGTGAAATCTTGAAGCACCACGCGCGCGACCACGAAGGGAATTTCATCGACACGTTGCGCCGTGGCTCCCCAGTTCGCCAACTGCTTGACGTGGGCCTCGGTGACTTTTTTCCCGTCGCAGTTGCGCAGCACCGACTCGAGCACGATACGAATCGATACCGGCAGGCGCGAGACCTTGGCCACACCGGCTTTTTCGAGGGCGGGCAGGCTGTAGAACTTCCCCGTTTTTCCGGACGCGGTCTTGAATTCTTGGAGGCTGTTGTGGAGGTTGTGCGGCATGGTGAAAGCTCCCTGTTGTAAATATGGTGGCGCGCTTGGCGTTGGCGCCGATTATTGTTATGACGTCAGGCCGAATTTTAGACCCTAGTCGCTAGAAAAATGCCCGTTGGGCTGACTCTGGAATCGTCCGGCGCATTTGGTGGGCCTGCTTGAGTAAGTTCCAGAAGAATCGGTAACTTGCCCGGTCGTGGAGGAGCCCCCGATCGGCGATGGGGCCCCAATCGGCGGCCTGGGCCGCCAGCAGAATGCGGCTCGCATCTTCAATTTGGGCGGCACTCGGCGCAAAAACCCCCACGATCTGTTGGATCTGTTGGGGGTGAATGCTCCACATGCGCGTAAAACCGAATTCGTTTTTAGCCCGCGCCGCGTCTGCTGCCGCCTGGGTCGGTGATGCGTAGTCGGTCGTGGGATTGTGGGTGGGCACCTTTCCATGGGCATGGCAAGCGGCGGCGATCTCGCACTTCGCGCGTCGCATGAGCGGATGATCAAACTGTCCCGGGCTTTTCATCGCTTCGGCCGGTATCGCACCTCGGTGGCTGCTGGTGAAGTCCATCTGTCCGAAGGCAATGAAGTGGATCCTGGGATGGGCTGCAATGGCAAAGACCTCGTGCAGGGCTGCCTCATCTTCGATCAGCACCTGGAGCGGCGGCGGAGGAATGCCGTGTCGTGTGGCCTGTTCATCAATGCTTGCAACGGCATGATTGAGTTGTTCGATGCCTGCAATTTTTGGAATGGTGAGGTAGGCCAGCCGGTCACGGACCGTGCCGAGGAGGGTGGCGATATCGCCGGCAAACGCGGGATGGTCGACGGGATGGACCCTGCATCCCACGCGGTGGTGGTCCGGCCGGGATTCGGCGAGGATCCCTGCGAGTGCTCGCGCAGTTTCGTCCTCGCGGCCGGCCGCAGCCCCATCTTCAAGATCCGCCGTGACATCAAACACCCCGAGCAGGTCGCGCTGCAGCGCAAGTGCTTTACGAAGTTTTTTCTCATCACCTGCGTAGTGCTCGCAGGGTGTTACCCCATGAAAAAAGGCACTGTCCCCCGTCTCTTGGTGCAAGACGATGTCGGGGTGCAGTGCCTTGGGCATGACAGGCTGGAGTCGTGTTAGCCCAGCAGGTGTTTCACGCCGTCGCGTTCCTCGAGCAGTTCGTTAAGTGTGTGGTTCATACGCTCACGTGAAAAGGTATCGATCTCGAGACCCTTCACGATCTGGTACTCGCCGCCCGCGCAGATCACGGGGTAGCCATAGATGATGTCCTCAGGAATGTCGTAGCTGCCGTCGGACGGAATGCCCATGGTGACCCACTTGCCGTTGGTGCCCAGCACCCAATCACGGATGTGGTCAATGGCCGCATTGGCTGCCGAGGCAGCCGACGAGAGCCCTCGGGCATCGATGATGGCGGCACCGCGTTTGCCAACCGTCGGCAGAAATACATCTTTGTTCCAGACATCGTCGTTGATCATGGACTTGACGCTCTGGCCGTCGATCGTTGCAAAACGATAGTCGGGATACATGGTGGGGCTGTGATTCCCCCAGACCACCAGTTTCTCGATGCTGCCTACGGCCTTGCCTGTTTTGGAGGCGAGCTGCGAAAGCGCACGGTTGTGGTCGAGGCGGAGCATTGCTGTGAAGTTCTTTTTCGGGAGATCGGGCGCCGACTTCATGGCGATATACGCATTCGTGTTCGCAGGGTTTCCGACCACCAATACCTTTACGCTGCGCTTGGCCACGGCGTTCAGGGCTTTGCCTTGTGCGGTAAAGATCTGGGCATTGGCCGAGAGCAGGTCCTTGCGCTCCATGCCCGGTCCGCGGGGGCGGGCGCCGACCAACAAGGCCACGTCAATGTCTTTGAAGGCCGTCATCGGATCGCTGTGGGCCGACATCCCCGCCAGAAGCGGAAAAGCGCAGTCGTCGATCTCCATCATGACGCCCTTGAGGGCTTTCTGAGCTTTTTCGTCAGGAATTTCAAGCAGCTGCAGGATCACGGGCTGGTCTTTGCCGAGCAGGTCGCCATTGGCGATACGGAACAAGAGGCTGTAGCCGATCTGGCCGGCTGCGCCGGTTACGGCAACACGCATGGGGGTCTTGGATGCAGTCACGAAAGCTCCTTGGGAAAGAGTCAAGTTTTAGATGAGGGAACCCTGAACAACGGGTGAGAGTTTAGGGTTCACCCTAGGCGGTGTCAAAAAGGCCTCTTATAATTGCGCAAAGCAAAAATAAAAGATTGTCAATTTCAGGGGGATTTAATGAGCGAACTCGCCAAAAAGTCGCGTCCGCAGTTTCGTAATATCCACATCACCCAGCTTATGCAGTATCGGCTTCCCGCTGCCGGGATCATGTCGATTCTGCACCGTGTCAGCGGCGCGGGCATGTTCCTCACACTGCCGCTCATCCTCTGGATTTTTGATCTCAGCCTTACCTCAGAACTCAGCTATGCCCGCTTGGTGGAGCTCACGTCTTCGCCGCTGATGAAGATCGTGCTTTGCGGCCTGGTATGGGCCTTTCTTCATCATCTCTTCGCTGGCATTCGGCATCTGGTGAGCGACCTTCACATTGGCCTGGCCAAAGAGCAGAGCGCAGCGTGGGGCAAGGGCGTGATGGGCATCGCATTGCTGCTGTCGTTTGTTGCCTGGCTGAAAATTTTTGGAGCGTTTTAAATGAGTATGACCAACAACATCGGCCCGAAACGACTGGTGGTGGGCGCGCATTATGGGCTTCGCGACTGGCTTGCCCAACGGATGACGGCCATCGTCATTGGCGTGTATGCGCTGGTCCTGTTTGTGTCGGCGCTCATGGCCAGCGAACCGGGTTATGGAGGATGGGCCGGTATTTTCGCGGCCACTTGGATGAAGGTCTTCACGCTCGTGGCCCTGCTGGCGCTGATTTATCACGCCTGGGTCGGCGTCCGTGACATTTGGATGGATTACGTCAAGCCCGTGGGCATCCGACTCGCACTGCAGATCTTTACGATCCTGTGGCTGATCGGTTGCGGTGCATGGGCCGTTGAAATTCTGTGGAGGGTGTAAGCGTGGCGCAGATTCTTTCGCATCAAACCGCCGGTCTGCCGCGTCGCAAGTTCGACGCGGTGATAGTGGGCGCCGGTGGCGCAGGCATGCGGTGCTCGTTGCAGCTGGCCGAGGCCGGGCTCAACGTTGCTGTGTTGTCCAAGGTATTCCCCACACGCTCGCATACGGTGGCAGCACAAGGCGGGATCGGTGCGTCGTTGGGCAACATGAGCGAGGACAACTGGTACTGGCACATGTTTGACACCGTGAAGGGGTCCGACTATCTCGGCGACCAGGATGCCATTGAGTTCATGTGCCGTGAGGCACCCAAGGTTGTCTACGAGCTTGAGCATTTCGGCATGCCCTTTGACCGAAATCCCGACGGCACCATTTATCAGCGACCCTTTGGTGGCCACACGGCTAACTTCGGTGAAAAGCCTGTGCAGCGTGCCTGTGCGGCCGCAGACCGGACGGGGCACGCGTTATTGCACACGCTGTATCAGCGCAACGTTCGTGCGCGCACGCAGTTTTTTGTGGAATGGATGGCGCTCGACATCATTCGCGATGCC
>JBDLRC010000113.1:0-7191 GCA_039800265.1 Pseudomonadota bacterium | reverse complement strand
TGACCAGGTCCATCTTTTTTACACAGCCCAACTCAACGATCTCGACTTCGCAGCCGGTGAAGAGAGTCTCGAAGTCAGGTTATTCCGGGAACATGAGATTCCATGGCAGCAACTCGCCTTTCGCACCGTGACGGCGACACTGCGTTTTTATTTTCATGATCGCCGCACTGGGCAGCGCTCGTTGCACACCGGTGATATACGCGATATCGAACTGCCGCATGACGCGCCGCCTGCCCTGGATCAACCCCGGTGATGCTTTTCCCCCCACGACCGAAGCCTTCACACTCGAAGAAGGTGCAAACGGTCTTCTGGCGGCCGGTGCCGATCTCTCGGCAGAGCGTCTAAACCAAGCCTACGGCCTAGGGATCTTTCCTTGGTTCAGCGAGGGCGAGCCAGTCTTGTGGTGGACGCCGAACCCCCGCATGGTGCTCATGCTTGATGAATTCAAGATCTCGACGTCCTTTCGAAAGACCATCCGGCGCGCTGCAAACGACGCCGAGCTTGAGATCATCGCCGACGCAGACTTTGTGCAGACCATGCACGCGTGTGGCGCTCCTCGCGCAGCACAATCCGGCACGTGGATTAACCCCATGATGATCGAGGCTTATCAGGGCCTCCACCGCATGGGCCTGGCCCACAGCGTTGAAGTGCGCCGGTCCGGCACGGTCGTTGGTGGGCTGTACTGCGTGTCGGTGGGCCGGATGGTCTTTGGTGAATCCATGTTTTCCCGCGAAACCGACGCCTCGAAATTGGCCTTGGCGGCGTTGGTGGCCTGGATGCGCCGCCACGGTGGGCTGGTGATAGACTGCCAACAGCGCACGCAACATCTAGCGTCGCTGGGGGGAAGAGAGATCAGTCGGTCTGCGTTTGAATCCTTGATCACGCTACTCGTGAAGGATGCGACTTTGCCCTGGACCACGAAACCCATGACCCGCGCCGTGTTGGGCGACCTGGCGTAAACCCATGGCCCACCTAAAAGACCTTCCTGTTATTGCGCTTCAGTTTTATGTCACGGCGCCCTACCCCTGCAGCTACTTGACGCACCTGCGGGCGCGCTCACAGGTTGCCACACCGAATCATTTGATCAATAGCCAGGTCTACAGCGATCTGGTCCAGATTGGATTCCGGCGCAGCGGAGTATTTGCTTATCGTCCCTACTGCGACGGCTGCAAGGCCTGTGTTCCCCTTCGCATTCCCGTGCACACGTTTGAGCCCAACCGGACGCAACGACGGGTCTGGAAAAAAAATCAGGATCTGGTCGCGCGCACCACTGGCCTGCGATTTGAAGACGAACACTATCGGCTCTATCAGACCTACCAATCACTGCGCCATGCAGGCGGTGGCATGGACCACGACAGCCGCGAGCAGTATTCCCAATTTCTCTTGCAAAGCCGTGTCGAATCCGAACTCGTAGAGTTCCGTGATCGCGATGGCCATCTGAAGATGGTCTCGATCCTGGACCGACTCGCCGACGGGCTCTCATCAGTCTACACGTTCTACGACCCCAGCGAAGACCGTCGCAGCCTCGGCACGTATGGCATTTTGTGGCAGATCGATGCTTGCCAACGCCAAGGACTCCACCACCTTTATTTGGGCTACTGGATCAAAGAGAGCCCCAAGATGGCCTACAAATCAGGCTTTATGCCGCACGAGTTATTGGTCAATGGGGTCTGGACACCCAACGACTAATTCAGGTCCTTCTCACCAATGAATCTCTTTTCCAGCTATGCCTGGCTTCGGCCCATGCTGTTCTCGATGGACCCCGAGACGGCCCATAACGTAACCTTTCAGGCGCTGGAGTCGGGTCGCCGGATGGGACTGCTGCCGGCAAGTGCCCCACTCGCGGGACGTGCCGTGCAGCTCGCCGGATTAGCGTTTCCAAACCCCATTGGGCTCGCGGCTGGACTGGATAAAAATGCAGCCCATCTGGATGCGCTGGGCTGCTTTGGATTCGGTTTTATCGAAGTAGGCACGGTCACACCCGTCGCCCAGCCTGGCAATGCGAAGCCTCGCCTATTTCGACTGCCAGAGCATCGCGCATTGATCAACCGTTTCGGATTTAACAACGACGGCCTTGATGCGTTCATCGCCAATGTCAAACGCTCACGATGGGCACAGGAAAAACGTGGCGTTCTGGGATTGAACATCGGGAAAAATGCAAGCACACCGATCGAGCAGGCCGACCACGATTACCTTCGGGGACTCGATGCGGTTTACCCATGGGCCGACTATGTCACGGTCAATATTTCATCGCCGAATACAAAAAACCTGAGGGACCTGCAGCATGAAGAGGCGCTGGATCGTCTGCTTTCCGCACTGAAGCGCCGGCAAGAGGCGCTCGCCCTTGAACATGGAAAACATGTACCCATTTTTTTGAAGATTGCGCCTGACCTGATGGATGAACAGATTCAATCGCTGGCGCAGCGCTTAAAGGCCCACGGCATTGAAGGCGTGGTGGCCACCAACACCACCTTGTCGCGGCAGGCCGTAGCCGGTCACGCCCATGCTGCCGAAGCCGGGGGGCTGTCCGGCGCCCCGTTGCTGGAAGCATCCAACCATGTGATTCGTGCACTTCGATCCGCGCTTGGGCCCACATACCCCATCATCGGCGTGGGTGGTGTGATGAGTGGCGACGACGCACGCGCCAAATTAGACGCAGGTGCAGACCTCGTGCAGATCTACACCGGATTGATTTACTGCGGCCCCGGACTGGTGGCCGATGCCGTGCGCGCCACGCGATCGGCGTAGAGCTCGCGAAACGTTTTCGACGCCGGCACAGGAAGATCCCGAAAATCGGTCCAGCCTTTGGCCATGGCCAGATGCTTGACCCGTCCACCTTTGCGGCCCATGCTGCGCAGAACGCGATTGGCAATGCCTGTGAGCAGTGCATAGAGCTGGGGCCGCACCGCGACAAACCCCCACACTGCCATCGCAATACGCTCAGAGGTTGGCCGCAAGTGCCGATCAAACTGACGCTCACGCAACTTACGCAACAGATCAGGCAGTGGAATGCCCACAGGACAGACCACATGGCACTCGCCACACATGGTCGCCGCCTGCGGCAAGTCCAACGCATTTTCGAGCCCTACATAACTGGGCGTGAGGACCGACCCCATCGGCCCCGGATAGACCCAGCCGTAGGCATGCCCACCGATCTTTTGGTACACGGGGCAATGGTTCATGCAAGCACCGCAGCGTATACACCGCAGCATCTCTTGAAACTCGCTGCCCAAAAGGCTGGACCGGCCGCCATCGACCAACACGAAGTACATGTGATCCGGGCCATCGGGCTCGTCCGGTGCGCGGACCCCAGTGAGCAACGAAATGTAGTTCGAGATGGATTGGCCCGTGGCACTGCGGGTCAGCAGCCGTGCAATCGTGGCGAAGTCTTCAAATGTCGGCAGCACCTTCTCAATACCGGTGACCACGACATGGACCTTTGGCATGACCGTGCACATGCCCTCATTGCCTTCGTTGGTCACCAGCGCCACAGAGCCGGTCTCGGCAATCAGAAAATTACCGCCCGTCACGCCCATATCAGACGTGAGAAACTTCGGCCGCAGCATCTCTCTGGCCTCACGGGTCAGCTGAGGAATATCGGTCAGGCGGGGTTTGTTGTGAACCTTCGAAAACAGATCGGAGATTTCTTCTTTATCTTTGTGAATGACCGGGGCAATGATGTGGCTTGGAGCCTCGTTGTCATTGATCTGCAAGATGTACTCGCCGAGATCCGTTTCCACCGACTCGATTCCCTCACGCGCCAGTGCGGTGTTCAACGCCATTTCTTCGGACACCATGGACTTTGATTTGGTCACCCGTTTGACCTGGTGGTGCTTGGCAATTCGGACCACCAACTCAGAGGCCTCTGCCGGGGTCTCCGCGAACAACACGGTGGCACCCCGGGCCTTGGCATTGCGCTCGAACATCTCGATCCAGACATCGAGACGATCAAGCACGCGGTTACGCCGTTCGATGGCCGCCTGCCGGGTGGCATCGAAATCAATTTCTTGCATGACATGGGCACGGGCGGTCACGAATTTTTCCGCCAGTTTTTTAAGGTTCCGTTGCAGGCGGGTATCGGCCAGTTTTTCGCCGGCTCTCGCCTGAAAATGCATTGATTGAACACGCATTAAAAAGTCGCCTCCAGATTACAACGCAAAGCGTTCACGATTCTTTCGCCGACGGCGCAGACGAGACATCACCCGCCAAGACCTGAGCCACATGCAGCACCTGCGTCCGTTCATCACCAAGCCGCCGAAGTCTGCCCTCAATGTTTAACATGCAGCCCAGATCGCCCAGCACCACGGCCTGTGCACCCGTATCTTGAATGTTGTGCACTTTTTCATCCACGATCGCCGCAGAGACATTGCCATACTTCATGGCAAAAGCGCCCCCAAAGCCACAGCAGGCTCGGCAGTCCTTCATTTCCTTCAGATCCAGTCCGGGAATCTTCGCCAGCAGCGCGCGGGGCTGCTGTGACACGCCAAGCTCCCTCAGTCCACTGCAACTGTCGTGGTACGTGACCGTGCCCTGCACCTTGGACGGCACGGTTTCCAGCTTGAGGACCGAGGCTAAAAAGTCGGTGAGTTCATAGACACGCGGCGCCAGATCCGCCATCCGACGCTTGAGGGGTGGATCATTGCTCAAGAGGTCAAGGTAATGGACCTTGATCATTCCAGCACACGACCCCGAGGGCACCACAACGTAGTCGTAACCCTCGAGCTGGCCCAAGACTCGCACGGCGAGCTGGTAAGCAGTACGGCGATCCCCGGCGTTGTAGGCCGGCTGTCCGCAGCAGGTCTGGCCGTCGGGTACGACCACGTCGCACCCACCATGCTCCAGCAGTTTGAGCGCTGACAGGCCGATCTCGGGGCGCATCAGGTCCACCAGACAGGTCACAAACAGAGCAACTCGGGGCTTGGGAGTGGTCATAAATGAGTGTCGCCAGTGATCGGATTTGTGCCGACGGCAGTTTCCATGCAATAAAATCGCATTTTGCCACTTGATAACGGCAGTATGAGAGATCCCACCGCGGCCACGCCCAAGAAGCCCCACAGCCCACCGGCATCCGATGCGCCGCAGCGTAAACTCGTGGCGCCCCCGGTGGCGCCCAGCAGGCTGGCCATCCAGGTCATCGAGCGACTGATGACCCTTCTTGATGCACTGGCCAAGAAATCCGAGCCCGTCTCACTGAAAGAACTGTCCCACACGAGTGGGCTTCACCCCTCAACGGCCCACCGAATTCTGAACGACTTGGTGTTGGCGCGTGTGGTCGACCGAACCGAGCCCGGCAGCTATCAGCTCGGCATGCGGCTCTTGGAGCTCGGCAACCTGGTCAAGGCCCGGCTCAACGTTCGAGACGCGGCGGCCGGCCCGATGCGTGATCTGCACCGCCTGACCGGAGAGACCATCAATCTCTCTGTTCGCCAAGGCGATGAGATTGTTTATGTGGAGCGCACGGTCAGTGAGCGTTCCGGCATGCAGGTGGTCCGTGCGATTGGTGGCCGGGCGCCACTTCACTTGACGTCCACCGGCAAGCTCTTTCTTGCACACGACGAACTCCGTGCCGTGCGCTCGTACAGCATGCGTACCGGACTGGCCGGTCACACCGCGAACAGCATTACCGACCTTCCGGCACTCGAGCACGAGCTCGAGGAAGTGCGTAAACGGGGGTTTGCACGCGACAACGAAGAACTCGAACTTGGCGTGCGCTGTATTGCATCGGGTATTTTTGACGACAGCGGCGAACTGGTCGCGGGGCTGTCGATCTCGGCCCCTGCCGATCGGGCTAACGATGGCTGGATCCAGGCCCTCAACGACACGGCCCGGGCGATCTCGTCGGCACTCGGCTACGAGCGCGCAGGAACCGACTGACGGTCTTTCTCGGTCGACAACCACCGCCGAATACGCTCCGCATCGGAGATTCGGCTAGCACTGCCCTGCGCATCGAGCATCACGATCACAACATCCTGGTTGTCGATCGTGGCCTGCATGACAAGACACTTCCCCGCGTCACGGATGAAACCCGTTTTCGACACGCCGAGCTCCCAGTTATCGTTCCGAGTCAGCGCGTTGGTATTGCGAAACTGCTGCTGACGGCCGCCCACACGTACGATCGCATCACGGTCGGTGGAGTACTGTCGAATCAAGGGATACTCCGAGGCCGCCGACACCATGCGTGCAAGATCACGCGGCGTGGATTGGTTGTTACTGCTTAAGCCTGTCGGCTCCACAAATTTTGAATTCGTCATGCCGAGCATGGCTGCTTTGGCGTTCATGGCCTCGACAAAGGCATCCAATCCACCCGGGTAGCTACGGCCAAGGGCATGGGCGGCACGGTTTTCCGACGACATCAGGGCCAGATGCAACAGCTCAGCCCGCGTGAATTTCATGCCTACCCGCAGACGCGAGCCATGGTATTTCTCCAACTGCGTGTCTTCCTTCGAAATCGTAATGACTTCTGAGAGCGGGAGATCGGCCTCCAGCGTCACGATCGCGGTCATGACCTTGGTGATCGAGGCAATCGGCAGCTGCACATCAGGGTTTTTATCCAGCAGCACCTCGCCGGTGTGCTGATCCACCACCAATACAGCGCTTGAATTCAGTGCGATTTCGCTGAGCTCAGAACGCAGACCAAGCCGCGTTCCCATCGAGTTATAGCCTCGCTCGGTACGGACAACGGGTTTTCGCTTTGCGGTTTTGTTGCTGGCGCTCTTGGCGGAGACCTTTTGCTTTTTGACATTGCTGTTGGCTGCACGAGAGGTCGCTGCATTGGGTTTCGGCGCGGTCTTGGCGGCCTGGGATTTGGCCGGGGCGCTCGACGATTTGGTGGTCCCCGTTTGGGTGGAGGACTGTGCCCAGCCCGTCTTGGCCGCCACTGCGGCCCCCAAAAATGCGGCTAGCACCATCGCTGTGGTCTTTGTACCCGCCATGTTTGGAGTTCTCCCTCTGCAAAACGAATGCCGCATGCTAGCAAAGGTTTTCCGTTTCGCCAAGTAAAAAATGATTCTTTTCAATGGGTTAGACCGGAAACTGAATTTCAGGTATCACGACCCCTCGAATCCCTCCAATATTGCAGCGCACAGGAGACCGTCGCCAGCTGAATCTCGACGGTGTCGGAAATGTCACGGGCGTAACCTCCAGCCATGGTGACCGCGACGGGAAGGCTGTGCCGCTGCGCAAAGGAAAAAA
>JBDLRC010000112.1:0-4560 GCA_039800265.1 Pseudomonadota bacterium | reverse complement strand
TTGTACGGTATCTTCCAGCCCATCGTGTTACGCATTTGAAATCCGCACGCCGACAGTGATGCACTGAGCAAAAAAACCACAGCCAGTGACAAAACGTGTGGGGTGAGACGGCTGGACACTCTTTTTTTCATGATGGCTTCAGACCACAATATTGACCAACCGGCCGGCCACGACAATCACTTTTTTGGGTGACTTGCCATCGGCAAATTTAGTAAACGCCTCGGTGGCCAGCGCCGCCGCCTGAATATCCTCTTGCGAGGCGCTTGATGCGACCGATACGCTGCCGCGCACTTTTCCGTTGATCTGGAGCACAAGCTCGATGGCATCTCGGGTCAGCGCGGCCTCGTCGACCACTGGCCATGCGGCATCGAGTATATCGCCGTGGATATCTGCGAAGCCAAGATCACGCCATAGCGTCCAGCCAATGTGCGGCACCACAGGGTAGAGCACACGCAGCACGATGGAGAGCCCTTCGGTGAGGGCCTGATTCATCTCCTGAGCGGCGCTGCTTTGGGCTGCATCACTTGCGTTACCTGCTTTTGCCGCGTCTTCTAGGGTGTTCAACATTTTCATGCAGGCCGAGACCACGGTGTTGTACTGCCGGCGCTGCATGTCGAAGTCGGCTTGCTTGAGTAGGCTGTGTATCTCCCGACGAAGGTCCTTGGCCTTGGCATCGGTGATGCCCCCAGCCTGAAGGCCATCGGCCACCAATCGGGGCTGAACGCTGTGTGCAAAGCTCCACAAGCGGCGCAAGAAACGGAACGCACCCTCCACACCCGCATCGGACCACTCCAGCGTTTGCTCCGGGGGTGAGGCAAACATGGTGAATAGGCGGGCCGTATCGGCGCCGTAACGGTCAATCAGGGCCTGCGGATCGATACCGTTGTTTTTCGACTTGGCCATTTTTTCCGTGCCGCCCATCATGACCGGCTGGCCGTCGGTTTTCAAAATAGCGCTTGTCGGGCGGCCCTTATCGTCGAACTGGACATCGACATCGGCGGGGTTAAACCAGGTTTTTCGTCCCGATGCATCGTCGCGGTAGTAGGTTTCGTTGAGCACCATGCCCTGGGTGAGCAGATTCGAAAAGGGTTCGTTAAATGCAACGAGCCCGATATCGCGCATGACCTTGGTCCAGAAACGGGCATACAGCAGGTGGAGCACCGCATGCTCAATACCGCCGATGTACTGGTCCATGGGCATCCAGTAGTCGTTGCGTGCATCCACCATCGAGGCGGCGGTATCGGGCGAGCAGTAGCGCATGTAGTACCAGCTCGAGTCGATAAAGGTGTCCATGGTGTCGGTCTCCCTGCGGGCGGGTTTGCCGCAGGTGGGGCAGGACACCTTCAGGAATCGCTCATCTTTGCTAAGCGGGTTGCCGCTGCCATCGGGCACCAGATCCTCGGGTAGGACCACTGGCAGGTCGTTTTCGGGCACGGGCACTTCACCGCAGTCATCGCAGTGAATGATTGGAATGGGAGTGCCCCAGTAGCGTTGGCGCGAGATACCCCAATCCCGAAGGCGGAACTGCACACGCTTCTCACCTAGCCCCATCGCGGCCAGGTCGCGGGCGACGGCATCGACGGCTTGGCTGTGGTTAAGGCCATCGTAGGCGCCCGAATGCACGCACACGACATTGTCTTTGTCGGCATACCACTCCTGCCAGGCTGCATCTGAAAACACTCCTGAGTCTGACCCCTTTGAGCTGGCTTTCGCGATGACCTGTCGAATGGGGAGCTGGTATTTCTTGGCAAATGCAAAGTCACGTTCGTCATGCGCGGGAACACCCATCACCGCGCCATCGCCATACGTCATCAGCACGTAGTTGCCGACCCATACCGGCACCTGCTGCTGGGTGAGAGGATGCGTCACAAACAATCCGGTGGGCATGCCTTCTTTTTCGCGGGTGGCCATGTCGGCCTCGGCCACACCCCCGGCTTTGCAGTGTTCGATGAAGGCAGACAGCGAGGGGTTTCCCGCGGCTGCAGCTGTCGCCATAGGATGCTCGGGCGCTACCGCCACAAAGCTCACACCCATGATGGTATCGGCGCGTGTGGTGAATACGAAGAGCTTGCCGTCGTGAATCAGGCTGCCTTGGGCATCTTTGATGTCGTGAGGAAATGCAAAGCGCACACCGGTGGATTTTCCAATCCAGTTTTCCTGCATGGTTTTGACCCGCTCGGGCCAGCCCAGCGGTGACAGGTCGCCCAGCAGCTCCTCGGCGTATTGCGTGATACCAAGGTAATACATCGGGATCTCGCGTTTTTCGACCACAGCGCCACTTCGCCAGCCGCGGCCATCGACCACCTGTTCGTTGGCCAGTACGGTCTGGTCGATCGGATCCCAGTTCACTGTTCCGGTTTTCAGATACGCAATGCCTTTCTCGCGCATTTTGAGAAAGAGCCACTGGTTCCACTTGTAGTAATCGGGTGCGCAGGTGGCGACTTCGCGTGACCAGTCGATGGCCAGTCCCATCGACTGCATCTGTTTTTTCATGTAGGCGATGTTGTCGTAGGTCCATCGTGCAGGCGCTACGTTGTTGGCCATCGCGGCGTTTTCCGCCGGCAGTCCGAAGGCGTCCCAGCCCATAGGCATCAGCACGTTGTAGCCCTGCATGCGCAGGGCGCGGGCCATCACGTCGTTGATGGTGTAGTTGCGCACATGGCCCATGTGCAGCTTCCCAGACGGATAAGGCAGCATCGAACAGGCGTAGTACTTGCCTTTCGGGAAGCGTGCATCGTGTTCGACGGCCCGATAGGCATCGCGGGCTGCCCAGTCCTGTTGGGCCTGGGATTCGATGCGTTTTGGGGAGTAGGCGGATTCGCCCGTTTGACCTACAGCGGATGACATGAGAGGGGATGTGTGTATGGGATTTGGAATCTTCGGATTTTATCAAGCCGACCCCCCGAAACGATGAACCGTACAATGGCCCCATGGCAGATCTTTTGAGCAATTTAAACCCCGAGCAACGGGCTGCGGTGACCCTTCCGGCGGAGTCGGCGCTGATTCTTGCGGGTGCCGGAAGCGGCAAAACCCGAGTCCTTACCACCCGCATTGCCTGGCTGATTTCAACGGGCCAGGTCAGCCCCCAAGGTCTGTTGGCCGTGACCTTTACCAACAAGGCCGCCAAAGAGATGCTGAGCCGGATCGGGGCTATGTTGCCGGTGAACGTGCGTGGCATGTGGATTGGCACTTTTCACGGCCTGTGCAATCGATTGCTGCGGGCCCATCACCGCGATGCAGCTCTGCCGGCCACCTTTCAGATTCTGGACAGCCAAGACCAGCTGTCGGCAGTCAAGCGCCTGCTCAAGGCGTTGAACTGGGATGATGAAAAATTTCCGCCGCGGCAACTCCAGTCGTTTATCAACAGCGCTAAAGAACAAGGCCTTCGGGCGGCGGATATCGACGATAGCGATGGTTACAACAAGAAATTTATTGAGTTCTATCAGGCCTACGACGAGCAATGCCAGCGCGAGGGGGTAGTGGATTTCGGTGAGCTGTTGCTGCGCTCGGTCGAACTTCTCAAGCGCAATGAAGCTTTGCGCAGCCACTATCAGATGCGCTTTCGGCATATTCTGATCGACGAGTTTCAAGACACCAACCCCTTGCAGTATGCATGGATCAAGCAGCTCTCGGGAGGCTCGACGGCGGTCTTCGCCGTGGGCGACGATGATCAGTCGATCTATGCGTTTCGTGGTGCAGATGTGGCCAACATGCAGCATTTCGAGCGGGAATTCCGTGTGCCGCACTTGATCAAGCTCGAACAGAATTACCGCTCCAGCGGCCATATCCTGGAGTCGGCCAATGCCATGATTCGGCACAATGCCCAACGACTCGGTAAAAATCTCTGGACGGATGCCGGTGAGGGCGAGCAGCTACGCATCATGGAGGCCGCCAGTGATGGCCTCGAGGCCCAGTGGCTGATCGACGAGATTCGGTCGTTGATCAATGAGGGCTACGCCCGCAGCGAGATTGCGATTCTTTACCGCAGCAATGCCCAGTCACGGGTGATTGAGCACAGCCTGTTTAATGCCGGCATTCCTTACCGTGTGTTCGGCGGCCTGCGATTTTTTGAGCGGGCCGAGATCAAGCATGCGCTGGCCTATCTGCGGTTGATGGAGAACCCCCACGACGACACCTCGTTTTTGCGCGTGGTGAATTTCCCGGCCCGTGGGATTGGTGCCCGGAGCATTGAGCAGTTGCAAGACAAGGCCATGGCCTTGCGGTGCAGCCTTTATTCCGCGGTACCCCATCTCGAGGGCAAGGCGGGCACGCTGTTGGCCGGGTTTGTCCGGCTGATCGAATCGATGCGGTTTGATGGCCAGGGCGCTAAGCTCAACGAGTTGGTGGCGCTGGTCAATGAGAAGTCTGGGCTGATGGCCCACTATCAGTCGGAACGTGACGGCCGTGATCGTGTCGAGAACCTTGAAGAACTGATCAATGCTGCCGCAGCTTTTATTTCGGAAGAGGGAGAGCGGGTCTCGGATGATGGTGAGATCACCATGCCCCCCTTGGTAGCGTTCTTATCCCATGCGTCCCTTGAAGCTGGCGATAACCAGGCCC
>JBDLRC010000111.1:0-2702 GCA_039800265.1 Pseudomonadota bacterium | reverse complement strand
TCATGCAAAGGTCTCCTGCGCTCAGGTGCGCTTAAACAACGATCGGGGGAAGTTCACATCACCACAGGAGGCAAGGCCGAGCCTTGCCACGTGTTGGTGCCCCCTCTGTCCTTGGTGCCTGAGACATTAACCTTCGGCGAACCCCTTGATTACAGCGGTTTCTCTCCAGAGAGTCGTACCGGCCGCACAGTCCTTTTGCCTGAGAGTTTTCGGGGCGTTACACCTTCGGCGTTGCGCAGGGTTTGTCCTGCTGCAATCTCTCCTGAGTGCCAGAGTAGACTAGGGTGAAGTGTCCGAGAGGGGCCTTTGGGTGTCAAGTTGGGCGCCCTCGTCAATCAAGGGTTTGGCCGTATTTTTAAAGTAAAACATTAGGAGTTTTAGGGAATGTCAGAGGCAGCGAACACAACGGTGAAAGCGGTCCGTATTGAGAACTTCGGTGGCCCCGAGGTCATGAAGCTCGTGGATGTGTCCGTGGGGGATCCCGGCCCAGGCGAGGTGCGCATTCGGCACAAGGCCATCGGCTTAAATTACATCGATATCTATCAGCGCAGTGGCGTGTACCCCAATCCACTGCCGCTTCAGCTGGGTATGGAAGGATCTGGCGTGATTGAGGCCGTGGGCAAAGGCGTAACCCATGTAAAAAAGGGCGATCGCGTGGCGTATGCAGCCCAGCCGCCAGGCGCCTATTGCGAGGCGCGGGTCATGGCGGCGAAGTCGCTGGTGAAGATTCCGTCGACCATTTCGTTTGAGGTGGGTGCGGCCATGATGCTCAAAGGTATGACCGCCCATTACCTGTTAAAGCGCACGGCCAACATTCAGAAGGGCCATTGGATTTTGTTTCATGCGGCCGCCGGTGGTGTGGGCCTGGTTGCCCTGCAGATTGCCAAGATGCTGGGCGCTAAAGTCATCGGCACCGTAGGCTCTGATGAAAAAGCAAAGCTCGCCAAGAAGTGGGGTGCCGATCACACGATTGTGTACACCAAGGAAAATTTCGCGCAGCGTGTAAGCGAGATCACCAAGGGCCGTGGTGTGGATGTGGTCTTTGATTCGGTAGGTAAAGATACCTTTGAAGGGTCGCTAGCCTGCCTGCGCAAATACGGCCTGATGGTGAGTTATGGAAATGCGTCGGGCAAGGTGGTGCCCTTTGGAGTGGAGGTGCTCAAAGGCTCGCTCTTTCTAACGCGGCCTTCGCTTTTTCCGTACACCGAAACCCGTGAAGAGTTAGAGCTTACGGCCAACGATTTGGTGAAACTCGTCGCCAGCAAGAAAGTGGTGATTCCGGTTGAGCGCACCTATGCGATCTCGGATGTTCAGCAGGCCCATCGCGACCTGGAGGGCCGCAAGACCACGGGGTGCTCGGTGCTGATTCCTTAGCCTAACGGTGGTAGCCGGTAATTCGGTCGATTTCGTTTTTGGATCCTAAAAACACGGCGACTCGTTCATGCAGCTTGGTCGGCTGAATCTCAAGAATGCGGTGGCGCCCGTTGGTCGCGGCGCCACCGGCCTGTTCCACTAAAAAGCCCATCGGATTGGCTTCGTACATCAGGCGAAGCTTGCCGGGTTTGTCCGGCTCGCGTGCATCGCGCGGGTACATAAATGTGCCGCCGCGGGTCAAGACCCGATGCACATCGGCCACCATGCTGGCAATCCAACGCATGTTGAAGTCTTTGCCGAGCGGCCCGGTTTTTCCTGCGAGCATCTCGTCGACATACCGTTTTACGGGCGCCTCCCAGTGTCGGGCATTGGAGGCATTGATGGCGAATTCTTTGGTATCCGCTGGAATCTGCATTTTGGGGGTGGTCATGTGCCATTGACCGTTGTCCAGCGTGAATGCGCTGGCACCGTTGCCAAGACTGATGACCAGCTGGGTTGAGGGCCCGTAGGCCACATAGCCGGCTGCAATTTGTGCGGTTCCCGGCTGTAAAAAACACGGCGATAGCTGTTCACTGCTGATCGTGTGGGGTGTGCCCGCGGGTGCTTTGAGAATCGAAAAAATAGTGCCGATCGAGACATTCACATCGATATTCGAAGATCCATCCAAGGGGTCAAAGAGCAGCAGGTAATCATTGGTTGCCCTGGGATTTACAACGGGCATATCCATCTCTTCTGAGGCAATGCCCAGGGCCCCACCGTTTTCGGCTGCGGCCAACAAAATATCGTTGGCAATCACATCGAGCTTTTTTTGATGCTCGCCTTGTACATTGTCGCTGCCGGCTTCTCCCAGTATTCCTGCCAGATCCCCACGGCGAACGTTGGTTGCGATTGTTTCGCAGGCTCGCACGACGCTCTCAATGAGACCACTGAGTTCTTGGTCAACACTCTGTTGTAAGTAATCGTGAAGATACATCTTGGTTCCTAATTTGGGAGGAAGCGATGAGCTGGAATTATGCACGTGAAATGAGGGGCAGATTTGCACGTGGCATGCCGCGCAGGGCGGGGTGTGCCGATGGAGACTAGCGATTCGTTCGCGGCTCTGTGATTGACTCTCTTTGGTGGGGGCAATTGATTGGTCCGTGTTTTTTGGGTTTTTTCGGAGAAGACAATGGCCACAGTCAGCGTGTATGGGCAGCTTAATATGCAGTCGTTAGAGTCAATTCAAGGCAGTCTCCAGGGCCCGACCCTGCCAGACATCTGGCGGAACGCAGGTCGAGTGGAATCATCGCTTGCAGTGGAGGAGGGCGTAAAAACGGGTCTTTACACGG
>JBDLRC010000110.1:0-12530 GCA_039800265.1 Pseudomonadota bacterium | reverse complement strand
TAATGTCCCGGGCGAAGGATTGCTTGAGGTGCTCCTCAGTCATCGCGTTCCCACCGTACTTGATCACAACGGTTTTTCCGTGGAATCGTTTGATGTAGGGCAGGGCTTCAGCCAACACTGCCGATTTCACGGCTGCATCCGTCACGGCAGGGCCCGTCGGGGAAGATTGAGTCATATCAGTCCAACACGTTGAATAAGAATGGTCTACACTTCGCCGCATTGTAAGCACCCAGGCGTTCTGTGAAAACCTTTCTTACCGCGGTCCTTCGGCACAGTCCTTGGCCTTTTCGACGCCCGCGGGCGTCGGCCGTTGAATCACCGTCGATAAGCATTACCGCAGGAAGTGTCGCAGGCCTGCTGGCCGGACTTCTCACCGCAGTCGTTTTTTTAATCGCCAGTGCGTTGCTTCCGGTTCGGGTCGCGCTGATGATCGCGATTCTTTTTGGTGTGGTGGCCTCGCTTCCTCGTTCTACCCATACGCACTGGCATCAGCCGATAGGCCCACGCTCGGCATTGGCCCTTGGACTGCTCATCCTGGCCAAGCTCGAGCTCATGAGCGAAATCGAACAAGACTGGATCCCGGTAACCCTGATCTGCAGCGCCGGCTGGGCCCGCGCAGCCGTTTTGGCGGCACGGCGAGATCCGGTCGTAAGCCTTCCCGCCGCGTCACCCGCCGCGCGCACGATGGCCTTTGCGGTAGGGGCATTGCCCTTGGCCTTTTTCGGGCTGTGGCCAGAGCCGGTGTTTGGATTGTGGGTGGCGGCGCTGGCCAGCCTGCTACTCGCGGCCACACTCAAACCACGCGGCTGGGCCTCGCCCTTGGCTACCCGTTGGCTGGCGCTGGAGGTGTTGTATTGCTTGTGCGTGTTGATTCTTATGAGCGCAGCATCGCTCGGCGAGATGGCCGAGGACGAGGCTGCTGCCTCATAAATCAGTCACCAAACTGACGCTGACGCAGCTCGCGACGCTGCTGTGCCTCTACGGTCAGTGTGGCCGTTGGCCTGGCCAGCAGACGCTGCAGGCCAATGGGGTCTCCGGTTTCTTCGCAATACCCGTAGTCGCCCGACTCAATGCGCGCGAGCGCCTGCTGCACCTTTTTAATCAGCTTGCGTTCGCGGTCACGTGTTCGGAGCTCGAGTGCATGCTCTTCCTCAATCGTGGCGCGATCTGCAGGATCCGGTACCAGCACGGTTTCGCGAAGATGCTCGGTGGTCTCGCCGGCATTGGCCCGCAACTCTGCCTCGAGAGAAAGCAGCTTGCGTTTAAAAAAATCCAACTGGGCGGGGCTCATGTAGTCATCTGCCGGCTGCGCCAAGAGATCCTTTTCCGAGGCAATCGGTTTAAATGAAACAGTACTCATCGTGAACCCTCTTCCTGCAGTGTTTTTACCCTTGATGTGCGCTACCGCACATGCCCATACTCGACCAGAAGCGGGCCGACGTGTTTGACAAAATTCAAACAAGGCATTGCTCTAATCCCTTGACAATTGTATCGCGCGGCAGCTTTCTCCCGATAAAGACCAGCTTGGATTGCTTGGTCTCGTTGGACTGCCATGGGCGCCCCACATCTCCACCCATCAACATGTGCACGCCCTGAAACACCATCTGGTTCGGGCTTCCCTTGATGTAAAGAACACCTTTGTAACGCAAAAGTTGCGGGCCATAGGCCTGAGAAACCGCGCTCATGAAGCCCTCGAAACGATCCGAATCAAAAGGCCGGGTGGATTTAAAAACAAAGGAGCCCACATCGTCAATGTGGCTGTGCCCCGACTCTGTATCCAAAAAAGCGGGATCTAATTCCAGGACTGCGTTGAGATTAAATCCACGAATATCGAGGATTTCGTCAATTGGGGTCACCCCAAAATGGACTTCACGCATCGGCGCGCGGGGGTTCATGCGGGCCAGTCGCGCACGCAATGCCGCAACATCGTCGGGCTTGGCCAGGTCCGTTTTAGAAATCAACAGACGGTCGGCAAACCCCACTTGCGCCTGGGCTTCGGCGTGCGATGTCAGCTGCTGCGGCCCATGCACTGCATCCACGATGGTCACCACCGCATCCAACATGTAACGCTCGGCCACGTCATCATCGACAAAAAAGGTCTGCGCGACCGGGCCGGGTTCGGCAAGCCCCGTGGTCTCAATGACCACGCGATCAAAGGCGATTGCACCGCTTGATTTTTTGTCCCAGAGGCGATTGAGCATCTCAATCAAGTCGCCACGCACCGTGCAGCAGATGCAGCCGTTGTTCATTTCAACGATACGCTCTTTTGTATCTTCAAAGAGCAGGTCGTTGTCAATGCTTTCTTCGCCAAATTCGTTTTCAATCACGGCAATACGCTCGCCGTGGGGTTCGCTCAAGATGCGTTTCAAAAGCGTGGTTTTACCCGACCCAAGAAAACCCGTCAGTATGGTTACAGGAATAACCGCGGGCTGGGCGGAGGGTGCAACAGGTGCCGACATACGTGCTCCAAATCGAGATTAGGTGCCCGAGGAGGATTTCCTTCGGGCACGAGGATGGGCTGCATCATAAACCTGCGCGAGGCGCTGAAAATCAAGGTGGGTGTAGACCTGCGTGGTAGCAATTTGAGCGTGACCAAGCATCTCTTGCACGGCACGCAGATCGCCACTGGATTGAAGCACATGGCTGGCAAAGGAGTGCCGCAGAATATGGGGGTGCACATGGGTGGGCATGCCCATTTTTTTTGCCTGCTCCGCAAATCGACGCTGCACCGTGCGGCCGCTCAGACGCTCCCCCTGCCGATTGATGAACAAGGGCCCTCCGCTGGGATCGGGTCCGGACCCGCCTTCAAGCCACCGTGCGCGCACCGCGCACCACTGGCTAATCGCTGCGATGGCCGGCCCCCCTACAGGTATACGCCGCGATTTCCCGCCTTTACCTACCACCAGGACCTCGCCGGCCGAGTGATCAATCCACCCGCGCTGAGGCTCTAGGCTTGACGACGGCGCTGCGATATCCAATGCCGTGAGCTCAGACAGGCGCAGCCCGCAGGAATACATAAGCTCTCGCATGGCCAAATCACGGATCGCCAAATCAGATGCTTCGAGAGGGCTGCTACCCGCATCGCGAGCAGGCTCATCCGGTGGCGAACCCGCTACAAACTGCACGGCCCAATCCGTCGACAATGCCTTGGGCAGACGTTTCGCAGGCTTGGGTGCGCGCACACTTTTTGCAGGGTTGGCTGTCAGTGCACAGCGCTCGGCAGCCCAATCAAAAAACGAACGCCAGGCCGAGAGTGTGCGTGCAATGCTGCGCGATGAGAGCCCCCGACTACGCCATGTCGCGACCTGTGCCCGCACGTCGCTTGCACGAATCATCGCGATGGATTGCAATGCAAATGCAGATGCAAGCGTTTTTAAGTCGCGTTGATAGTGTGCGACCGTCAGCGGCGAATAACGCCGCTCGTGGGCAATATGGGTCAGAAATTCAGAGACGAGTGCGTCGATCACGACGTCTTGGCAATCACCCGGGAGAGGGCCGCGCTCGCGATCTCGCTGATACGCTCTAAAAACGCAACGCCCAAATCCGGTGCAAAACGTCGCGCATCCGGCGAACCCAGCACCATGACACCGAAGGCCTCAGGCGAGGCTCCGACCCGCAGTGGCACGACCGCCATGGATTGGCAATCGCGGCCCGCCTCGGGCAGCAGCCGCGCCACCGGCGAAATCGACAGTGGCCCGCACAGAGGTGCGCGCAACTGATCCATCTGGGCTACATAGTCGGCGGTCGCCGAGCCCACCCAGTCCTCTTGCGCCCAAGCCTCATGGGGCTTCCAGATCGAAATCGCTACGCTCGGAACGCTGAAGGTGCTGCCCAGCGAGTCCACCAGAAACCGCGGCAGCGTGCGGCCATCAGTGTGCAAAAACAGCCCACGGACCCATCGTTGAATGGAGTTTGATATGGCGTCATTTTCTTGTCCGTTGCGTAGCAATTCGGCAAGCTTCAGTTCCATCGATTTGATGCGATCTCGAAGCACCGAAGCCTGCCGCTCGAGCAGAGAAATGGCCTGGCCAGATTGTGGGTGGGGCACATTGAGATCGGCCAGTACACCCGGCATCTGATCAAAAAAATCGGGGTGCGCCTTCAGATAGGTGGCAACATCTGCGGCCGACAGCTGACCATCAAGATTTAACGTAGGTTCTCTTTGTGTCACAGTTCAATTACTCCATCAAAGACCGGCTCTGCGGGCCCGGTCATCATGACATGGCCGTCATCACGACCCGACCATTGAATTTTTAACACGCCCCCTCGGGTGTGAACAGTGATCGGCACCCCTTCGACCAGTCGGCCCCGAAGAATGCCTGAGACCACCGCCGCACACGCCCCCGTGCCGCAGGCCAGTGTTTCGCCGGACCCACGCTCATAGACCCGCAGGCGAATGGTCTGGGGATCGATCTGCTGCACAAAGCCAGCGTTCACCCGGTGTGCGAAACGCGGATGAGACTCCAGCCAAGGGCCCACCGATACAACGGGATAGGACTCGACATTCTCCACCCACTGCACGGCGTGCGGGTTGCCCATCGAGACCACCGATATCCAAAATGCTGCTTCATCCGGCGGGCTGAGCTGCCAAAGGGTGGTTCGGCCTTCGGCGCCTGCAGCCAAACCGTTGCTGTCAAAGCCCACTGCCGCAGCCTCTGCCAGCGGACGGCCCATATCCACCGTGACGGTCCCATCGGCATGCACGGTGGGAGAAATCACGCCCGAAGCCGTCAAAACGCGTATGGACGATTTCTGTGTCAAGCCTTTGTCGCGCACAAACCGAGCAAAACAGCGAGCACCATTTCCACACTGCTCCACCTCTTGCCCGTCCGCGTTGATGATGCGGTACACGAAATCGATGTCCGTTTGGGTGCTGGCCTGCACCACCAGAATCTGATCCGCGCCTACGCCAAAGCGTCGGTCAGCAAGGCGGCGCCACTGCTCCGTGGTGAGACTAAGAGGCGCCCGCGTGGCGTCGATCACCACAAAATCGTTTCCCGCCCCCTGCATCTTGGTGAACGCAAGTTTCATGAGCGCTGATTATCCATAGACGGGCGCCTTATGGGCGGGACGTGTCTTAAATCGGCGATGCGTCCAGAGGTACTGCGCCGGCGACTCCAAAATACGCTCCTCAATAAAGCGGTTCATTCGAGTCACGCCCTCGGTCATGGTCTCTTGTGCATCGTCGTCTGGATGTGTCCATCCTGGATAAAAACGGGCCTCGTACCCCACGTCCGTCATCCGCGTCACCAGCGGCACGACCACCGCCCCGAAGGCTCTGGACAGCCGAACGACGCTGGTCACGGTTGCGGCAGGCTCCCCAAAAAACGGGGCAAACACGGCATCGCGACGGCCGAAGTCGAGATCAGGTAAGAAATAGATAGGGGTGCCGCGTTTCAGTGTCCGTGCCAATACGCTCATGCCTTGCCTGCGCGACAAAATCACCGGGTCGTTAAACCGCGTGCGGCCCCGCCGGGTCCACGCATCCAAAACGGGGTTGGATTGGTGGGCATACATCGAGGCAAACTGCCGCTCAAGCTGAAATCGAATGCCGCCCGCATCAAGGCCCAGAAAATGGGGCGCGAGAATAATGATGGGCCTTCCCTCATGGGCCACAAAATGCTCCATGCCCACGATCTGAACACGGTTCTTTACCCGCGTTGGCGTGCCGAACCAAATTTCAAAGCGCTCCAAAAACGCCCTCGCGTAACAATCAAAATGCTCTCGCACAACACGCCGACGCTCATCATCTGACCATGTCGGAAAACAGAGTCGCAGATTGACGTCGGCAATTCGGCGGCGATGCGCAACACCGTGAAATGCAAGCCACCCTACGATGCGCGCGGCAGCATGGAGCAACCACCGCGGCCCAAAACTGATGAGCCGGCAGACCCACAAGAGTGCCCACGTCACGGCGCTCGACAGCCAGGCCATTACGGCTGCCCCACCGCGCCTGATTCAGCATGCGATGACGACGGCCGGGCGCCCCGCGGCGTTTTATAACGGTTGTACGCCCAGAGATACTGCTCCGGCGCGCGGGCAATTTGTTTTTCAAGCGCGCCGTTCATTTCATCGACAGCCTGCTGCGCAATCTCGACAGAGAGATCTGCATGCGGACTCCATGGAGTTAAATCGAGATGCCAGCCTGTCTGCGTGCGTATGGCCAGCCCCCATACCAGGGCCGCGCCCGTGGCCTGGGCCAGACGTAAAGGAAGGGTCATGGTGTAGGCCGGGTAACCGAAGACTGAGGACCAGACTCCCTCGCCCTGGCCGGGCACCTGATCGGGCAGCATGCCAATGGCCTGGCCTTGACGCAATGCGCGTAACAGCTGTCGCACTCCTGATCCGGTCGCGGGTGCCGTCGCCATCGACGGCAATGGCCGCAGCGTTTCCATCAGCCGGCGAAACGAGGCATGCCGAGCAGGCCGATACAACACCGTGATGGGAAGATGCTGAGAGAACACTCTGGCCGACAACTCAAACGCCCCTAAATGAGGCGTCAGAATCACCACACCACGGCCCTGAGCTATCAGGTCCTGAACGCCCTCTAACCCCGAGATGGACATCCTGCGCATCGCCCTAGGATCACACCAAATCTTCGGCAATTCAGCAGCGATCAATCCAGCCTGACCGATCGACTCCCGAAACACCGCACGGGCCTTCGCAGAATTTACCGCCATGGCGTCGCCCAGCCGGCCCGACGCGCAGGCCCGATCAAAATTGACCCGCATCATCTGCCGATAATTTGGTGAGACAAGCCAAATAAACCAGCCCACCGCATAGCCCAATCCCCGGGCGATCCATAGCGGCAGACGGGCAAAAAGTTTGAAGAGCAGCAGCATCTGATTTATAGTTTGGATTCGCCGATTTAATTCACAACTTGCGGGGCGATCGAAGCACCTAGAAGTGTACGCGCTGAGCTTGCATTTCCGATGGGGTTCCAAAATACCGCTAAAGCGTAAGGCCTCCGAGACCACAGCTTGATAGGCGCGATCGCTCTAGCCGCCGCGATGTTGGGTCTATCAATGGGTCACCCCCTAGGAGGTTGTTGTGTCCAAAGAGTTTTTCTTCACGTCCGAGTCGGTCTCGGAGGGCCATCCCGATAAAGTCGCCGACCAGATCTCAGACGCGATTCTTGACGCCATCTTCACCCAGGACCCCCGCTCCCGGGTTGCGGCCGAAACACTCTGCAATACAGGCCTGGTGGTGCTCGCCGGCGAGATCACGACCAATGCCAATGTGGATTACATTCAAGTCGCACGCAATACGCTTAAGCGCATCGGTTACGACAACACCGAATTCGGCATCGACTACAAGGGCTGCGCGGTCTTGGTGGCCTATGACAAGCAGAGCCCCGACATTGCCCAGGGCGTAGACAAAGCATTTGACAACAACCTGGATCAAGGCGCCGGTGACCAAGGCCTGATGTTCGGCTACGCCTGTGACGAGACACCCGAATTGATGCCTGCCCCGATTTACTACTCACATCGCCTCGTCGAGCGGCAATCCATGCTGCGCAAAGATGGCCGCCTGCCATGGCTGCGTCCCGATGCAAAAAGCCAGGTCACACTCAAGTATGTCGATGGAAAGCCCGACAGCATTGATACCGTGGTGCTCTCGACGCAGCACGCACCGGATATCAGCTTAGAAAAACTTCGGGAGGCTGTGATTGAAGAGATCATCAAACCGGTGCTGCCCAAGGAGCTGATCAAAGGCAACATCCACTATCTGGTCAATCCCACCGGCCGCTTTGTGGTGGGCGGACCTCAAGGTGACTGCGGCCTCACCGGCCGCAAAATCATTGTCGACACCTATGGTGGCGCCGCGCCCCACGGCGGCGGTGCATTCTCAGGCAAAGACCCCTCAAAGGTCGACCGTTCGGCCGCCTACGCCGGCCGCTATGTTGCCAAAAACATCGTAGCGGCGGGGCTTGCGAAAAAGGCGCTGATTCAGGTGAGTTATGCCATCGGTGTGGCCAAGCCCACCTCGGTGATGGTGACCACCGAAGGCACCGGTGTGGTCTCCGATGAAAAAATTGCCCAAGCCGTTCAACACGTGTTTGATCTGCGCCCCAAAGGCATTGTTCAGATGCTGGATCTGTTGCGTCCCATTTACGAAAAAACCGCGTCGTATGGCCACTTTGGCCGCGAACTTCCGGAATTTTCGTGGGAGAGGACCGATCGGGCGGCCGCGCTCAAGGCTGCCTGCGGTCTGTAATGGAACGCGCGGGCCACGGTTGATGCGCCCGCGCGCAAAATTCATATAAAATTCGCGCTCGGCTCAAGGAGCGCTGCGAGACATCTGTCCCAGGCTTGAGCGGAGTTCCCACGAAACGGCGCTCGCGACACCTTCAACGATGTTTAGAAAGGAGCGCGAGATGAGCGCCGTATTAAAGCCTGTTACTGCAAGTGGTCAGCCCGATTACAAAGTGGCCGACATGTCCTTGGCCGACTGGGGCCGCAAAGAAATCCGAATCGCTGAAACCGAAATGCCCGGCTTGATGGCCATTCGCGACGAATATGCCGCGAAAAAGCCGCTCCAAGGCGCCCGCATTACCGGCTCGCTGCACATGACAATCCAGACCGCCGTGCTGATCGAAACCCTGGTGGACCTGGGCGCAGAGGTACGCTGGGCATCGTGCAATATTTTCTCCACGCAGGATCACGCTGCGGCCGCCATCGCCGCAGGCGGTGTGTCGGTGTATGCCTACAAAGGCGAGACGCTGGACGAATACTGGGACTACACCCACCAGATCTTCAACTGGCCCGACGGCAAGCCTTCCAACATGATTCTGGATGACGGGGGCGATGCCACACTCTTATTGCACCTTGGAACCGATGCAGCAAAAGATCCCTCGGTGCTGTCCAACCCCAAAAGCGAGGAAGAGGTCTGCCTGTTCAATGCCATCAAGAAACAGTTGGCCAAAGACCCCGGCTTTTACGAGCGTAACCTCAAGGCTGTCATCGGTGTCACCGAAGAGACCACCACCGGTGTGCACCGTTTAAAAGAAATGTCGGCCAAAGGCACCTTGGCCTTCCGTGCCATTAACGTGAACGACTCGGTGACCAAGAGCAAGTTTGACAACCTCTACGGCTGCCGCGAATCGCTGGTCGATGCGATTAAACGGGCCACCGATGTGATGGTGGCCGGCAAAGTGGCCGTCGTCTGCGGCTATGGTGATGTGGGCAAGGGCTCAGCCCAGGCATTACGAGCCCTGTCAGCCCAAGTCTGGATCACCGAGTGCGATCCCATCTGTGCCTTGCAGGCGGCCATGGAGGGCTACCGCGTGGTCACCATGGAATATGCCGCCGACAAGGCCGATATCTTTGTCACGGCTACGGGCAATAAAAATGTGATCGCCTATGAGCACATGGCCAAGATGAAGGACCAGGCCATCGTATGCAACATTGGCCACTTCGATAACGAAATTGATGTCGCTTCACTCTCAAAATGCACCTGGGAAGAAATCAAGCCTCAGGTCGACCATGTGATTTTCCCCGATGGCAAGCGCATCATCCTTCTTGCCAAAGGCCGGCTGGTCAACCTGGGCTGCGGCACAGGCCACCCGAGCTACGTGATGAGTTCCTCGTTTGCCAATCAGGTGATTGCGCAGATCGAACTCTTCACGCACAAGGATTACTACGAAAACGGTAAGGTCTACGTGCTACCGAAGCACCTTGATGAGAAGGTGGCCCGGCTTCAACTGAAAAAACTCGGTGCCCAGCTCACCACGCTCTCGGATGAACAGGCCCACTACATCGGCGTGCCGGTTCAGGGCCCCTACAAACCCGACAGCTACCGCTATTAAATGGGTCAGTCTCATCGGGCGGCAGGCTCAGATCTCGGTCTGAGCCTGGAATTCTTTCCGCCGAAAACACCCGAGTCGGCGCAAAAACTCCTGGCCACCGCCCAAGGGCTCGCCGCCCTGCAGCCAGAGTACGTGTCCGTCACCTACGGCGCCGGCGGCTCAACGCGTGAAGGCTCCCTGGAGACGGTGCGGCAGATGCTGACTGTGTTTAGCGATGTTGCGCCCCACATCTCGTGCATTGGTGCGACGGCGGAACAGATGCAGGAGCTTCTGAGGTGTTACAAAACGATGGGTATACGCCGACTGGTGGCCCTGCGCGGGGATCTACCCTCGGGCTACGGCCGCGGCGGCGAATTTCAGTATGCGGCTGATCTGGTGGCCTTTATCCGTCAGCAGCACGGTGATCATTTCGAAATTGAAGTGGCGGCATATCCAGAGATTCATCCTCAGGCTAAAAACGCCAAGGATGATCTTGCACACTTCGCCGAAAAAGTCCGTGCGGGCGCAAGCGGGGCGATCACACAATACTTTTTCAACTCAGACGCCTACTTCCGATTCGTAGATGATGCGTTCGCCCTTGGAGTCGACATCCCCATCATTGCGGGCATCATGCCCATCACCAATTTCTCGCAGCTGGCCCGCTTTTCAGACGCCTGCGGCGCGGAAATTCCTCGATGGATTCGACAGCGGCTGGCCGGATTTGGTGATGACAGCGCATCGATACAGGCCTTTGGCCTTGAGGTGGTGACCGACCTGTGTGACCAGTTGATTACTGCTGGGGTGCCTGGACTTCACTTCTACACCATGAATCGGGCAGAGCCTACGCTGTCGATTCTGAACAATCTCAACCTGGTGAGGGCCTAGCCAAATCGCTGGAGTCCGTTTTCAGTGACGCAGGCATCGAGCCGTAAATCATGCGGCTCCGCGAAGGCTGTATCGTGAAGTGCTGAGTGAAAGCAGACCCCGATCAGCCGAGGCCAGGGTCTAGGCGTGGCCGCAATCGTGCGGTCGTAAAACCCTTTGCCGGCACCAAGTCGCGCGCCGTGACGATCCACGCCAACACACGGCACCAACCAGGTGTCGCATTCAAGGGCCTCGGAGGCCTGCGGAACCGACAACCCCATAGCATCGTGGATCAGTGGTGCGCCAGGCTGCCAGTGCTTCATGATCAGTGGCTGATCTCGCGCCACCACCACCGGGAGCGCCAAGGCGATGCCACGCGCGTGCCAGGCCCGCCAGGTCGACATCAGATCGGGCTCTGCACGCCAAGGCAAGAACACCGACACGTTGGACCAGCCTTGCAGCACAGCCTGGGCAGACAACGTATCTGCAATCTTTTTCTCGGCAGCGCGCCGCTGCTCTGGAGGCATCTGCTCACGGGCCTCGAGCAGCCGCCGCCGAAGGGGATCTTTCTGAATGGACAAAACGGAGCTCATTTGAGGGTAAATTTACTCCCTGTGAACACTCCGCAACAGCCACAGCAGACTAGGGGAACCCCTTTGTCCTCACGACGGATTTTTTTCAACGTCGCAGTTGTCATTACCGCCTGCTCACTTGCCGTGGCATGGCCATTACAGGCCCTTGCAAAAATCGATCAACATGCAGAAAAACAGTCGCATGCGTTGATCGTTCAGGCCCGTGATGCCTTTCAAAAAGGCCGCCTGCCTGAAGTCGAACGGATTGCGCAAAAAACGCGGGGGCAGCTTCTCGGGGTCTGGCCGGACTACTGGCGACTCAAACTATCGCTGGGCATTCCAAGTTCAGATGCACGTGCGATGCGCAGCCAGGTGCAGCAATTTCTGAGCCGTTACCCCCAGCACCCCATGCGCGAGCAGGCCTACCGAGACTGGATTACGGCGCTGCTCGCCAAAAATATGTGGGCTGAATTACCGGGTGTGCTGAACGAGTTGCCGGCCGGGCTGACGGGGCCCAACATCCAGTGTGTGCGTGCACGGCTGGGGCTGTCACCCGGCACAGATCCGACCGCAGGAGCGGCTGCGGGTCGTTTTGCCATAGGGCAAGAGAGCTTTGATGCCTGCCTGACATTGATTGAACACCTGGCCAAAACGGAACACGTGGCCCTAGGCTATCTTCGGCAGCGGGCCCGCTGGGCAGCCCAAACCGGCAGCGATTCCAGCCATCTGAAATTGATGGAGGTGCTTGCACAGCACGCCAAGGATCACGACCTGGGCGCGCGGGGACCTGACCCATTCAAATCCGAGGCAACACTCGGCCACATTCTGAAACGATCACGCGTGGATAGCCTCGGCGCGCTGCGTCTTTACACGCAACGCGTCAAAGAACTCTCCCATGAGCAAGCAATGTATGCCGCCTTTGCGGTGGGTAGCGCCATCTGGCGACGCAGCCACGCCGATGCATGGGAACTGATGCGCGAAGGCTGGTCAAGCCTCTCACAACAGCCTGATGACGCGCTGTCCAATGCTGCCCGTGAGGCCATTCGACGCAACGCATGGCCCGCGTTACTGGAGATTATCAGTGCCATGCGCGAGACCTCACAGGCCGAGCCGACATGGCAATACTGGCGTGCTGTGGCGTACCGCGAGACCCGGCAAACAGACAAGGCGGAGCCGCTGCTGCAGGGCCTGCGTGATGATTTCGGGTTTTACGGTGTCTTGGCCCGAGAGCTTCTGGGCGCCCCCTCCACCATTCCAGCAAGCGCCACCGTCACGCTGACCGCAAAAGATCAGAGTCGTTTGGACAA
>JBDLRC010000109.1:0-3486 GCA_039800265.1 Pseudomonadota bacterium | reverse complement strand
CCGTGTGGCCGAAGTGGCCGGCCGTTGGGCGGCGCACAGTCACACCGAGCCTGACGATGCAGCATTGGCGGCTCGTCTGGTTCTTGCGCCACGCGCAACGATGCTGCCCGAAGACACAGAACAGCCCGCCCCAGAGGATCCCTCGCCTCCCGAAGATTCTCCTGAAGACACTGAACGTGAGGACGATTCTGATCAGGAGCAGCCGCAGCTCGAGCAGCTCGAGGATGTAGTTTTAGAGTCTGCTCAGGCCGCTATCCCTGCGGGCCTACTCGCTCGATTGCTTTCCGATCAACGGCTCTTTGCGCGAAGTGCGGGCTCGGGAAAGTCGGGGGCTGAGAAAAAGGCTGGCACTCGGGGCCGCCCTCTGGGTTCGCGTGCCGGCCAGCCACAGGGTCGAGCACGGCTGGCGATCATCGATACGCTGCGTGCCGCGGCACCCTGGCAGCGTATCCGGGCCAAGGCCGATGCATCGTCAACATCGCTTCGACGCGACAACAGCTCTGCGTCGGCCCGGCCGCGTTTGCATATTCGTGCCGACGACTTTCGCATCAAGCGTTTTAAAGACAAAACAGAAACGACCACAATTTTTGTGGTCGATGCATCGGGATCGTCTGCGATTCATCGGCTGGCCGAGGCCAAGGGAGCGGTGGAGCTGTTGCTGGCGGATTGTTATGTTCGTCGTGATCAGGTGGCGGTGATTGCGTTTCGTGGGCAGCAGGCGGAGGTGATTTTGCCGCCCACGCGCTCATTGGTAAGGGCCAAGCGAGGATTGTCTGGCCTGCCGGGTGGGGGCGGTACGCCGTTGGCGTTGGCCATCGACGCAAGTCTGCAGCTGGCCATGAGTATTGCCCGCAAAGGCGAGACTCCATTGGTGGTGATGTTGACCGACGGGAAGGCCAATATTGGCCGAGATGGTCAGCCCGGCCGTGAGCAGGCGAGCCGTGATGCGCTCGCGGCTGCGGATCAATTCGCAATCGCGGGCTATGCTGCGATGGTCATCGACACATCACCCCAGCCATCGTCAGCAGCGCAGCAGATTGCACAGCATATGCATGCGCGGTATATGCCGCTTCCCCATGCCGGTGCCGCCCAGGTCAACCAGGCGATTCGCTCAATGCATTCGTAATCCATCGGGCGACCGCTTCCGGCCGCTCTTCATGCAAAAGGTGGCCCCCTGGCCAGACAGTGGTGATCGCTTTCGGAAACGATTCTTGAATGACCTTCTGCAGTGGGGCTTCTTTCACCCATGCGTCATTGGCACCGATGAGGAAATGAATCGGAATGCGCAACTGATCGCCTCGCGACAAAATGGATGGTAGGTCGGCACCGGCCATAAACCCCATTGCACCCTGCACGTGATTGGCCCGAGTAAACAGGTAGCGGTAGTGCCGGCGGTGGTGCTCAGGAATCACTGATGCGGTGGAATCAAGCAGCTGATCGACCATGCTCGTATTGGCTGCGATGAATGCAAGCAGTCCTGTGACGGGCCCTGAGGTAGCAATCGGTGCCACGATGGGGCCCAGCAGAATCGTGTACAGCGAAGGCGGTGGCACCAGTGATGGGTTGAGTCCCACGATGTGGCGCAGTCGAAAGGGTAGCGTTTGATCATTGGCGTGGGAGAGGGCCCACTCCATAGCCAAGGGCGCACCCGCTGAGTGGCCCACCAACGCCACGTCACCCTGAAGGTCAATGGCAAGCAGCAGGCGATGCAGCTCACGGGCCATGGCCGGCAGGGTCAACAGGCGTTGGTCTGCGCCGGTGGTAAATCCGTGGCCTGGCAGGTCTACATTGACCACGCAGGCCGCTTCGGTGAGGGCATGAATCAGATCGGACCATGAATGGGTCGAGGACCCGGTGCCGTGCAGCAGCACGATGGTCAGGTGAGACGGTTTGCGTGACGGATGGGTCTGTATATGCCAGTTGATCTGGCCTATAGAAACGAAGTGACTGCTTGCTTTATTTGGCCAGGCGTTCGGCAAGACGCTGCGGGGGCCTTCCCTGTCGCTCGAAAACTGTCTATTGCAGTTGACATTCATAAGTGACAATATAACCGTACACAATTAACGGTTTAAGGGGGGTGTGCCATGGCCACCACAGAATTGATGAAAACGGCGTTGGAGCAGGCCCTGACCTCGGCTCTCGCCCTTGCCGAGTCACCGCACGGCCCCAACCTTCTGGCACAAGCCTATCACCACGCCGTCTTTCCGGGGGGTGCACGCATTCGCCCCCAACTGGCGCTATCCGTAGCCAAGGCCTGTGGTCACGACGACCCCGAACTGGCCATGGCATCGGCGGTGGCCATCGAGCTGCTTCATTGCGCTTCTTTAGTGCACGATGATCTGCCCTGTTTCGATGATGCCGATACGCGTCGTGGGCAGCCGTCGGTTCATAAAAAGTATGGTGAGCGGTTGGCGGTGCTCACGGGCGACGGGCTCATCGTGCTCGCGTTTCAGGTCTTAGCAACCGCCCATGCACGCCATGCGGATCGTGTATCCGCAGTGATCTCGGTGGTGGCCCAGTCGGTCGGTGCGCCTGATGGCATCGTGGCAGGGCAGGCATGGGAGTGCGAATCCAAAGCCAACCTACGTGATTATCAGCGCGCAAAAACAGGCGCGCTGTTCGCTGCAGCCACGGCCTGCGGTGCCCTCTCGTCGGGCGGCAATGCCGATGCATGGAGGTCGCTGGGCGAATGGCTGGGTGAGGCCTACCAAGTGGCCGATGACATTCGTGATGTCGTGGGTGATGCTCAAGACCTTGGGAAACCCGTGGGTCAGGATATTGCACACGACCGTCAGAGCTCAGCACGGGAACTCGGATTGCATGGTGCCGTTCAAAACTTTGATCTTTTGGTGGGCAAAGCCATTCGTGCAATTCCGTCGTGTCCGGGGGCGCCTCATCTTCGCGCACTGGTGATGGCCGAGTCTGAGCGTCTTGTGCCGCGTGACGTTCTGGAGCGCGTGTAGTTGCGAGACGCTTGGCTCGCGTTACGCGACCGTTTACTCGCCAGCGACGCGTTTCATCGGTTTGCAGCATGGTTTCCGCTGACGCGGCCGATTGCCCGTCGTGAAGCGAAAGCGCTGTTCGATCTTGTCGCGGGATTTGTGTATTCGCAGATTCTCTTTGCCTGCGTAAAACTCGATCTTTTTCGCATTCTTTCCTCGGGACCTCAGCCGCTATCGACGCTGGCGGTTCGCTGCTCGTTAATGCCGGACGCCATGTTGCGTCTACTGACTGCTGCGCAATCCTTGCGACTCGTTGAGCAGCGCGGCAACATGGGTGGCGAGTCCCTCTGGGGCCTTGGCATGCTTGGAGGCGTGCTGGTAAGCAATTCCGCAGTCACCGCATTGGTGGAGCACCATGCAACGTTGTATGCCGACTTGCGCGATCCCGTTGCACTCTTGCGTGGCGAAGTCGATCCGAGTCTTGCAGGCTATTGGCCTTACGCGGATGAGCATGCGCAGTCGCCGACATTGCTCAGTGAGGAGC
>JBDLRC010000108.1:0-2815 GCA_039800265.1 Pseudomonadota bacterium | reverse complement strand
GCGGATGAGAAGTTCAATACCATTTATCCCTATGTCCAGCCCTCAGATCGTATGGTTTAAACGTGACCTTCGCCTGCGCGACCATCCTGCCTTGGTGGCCGCAGCTCAGCGTGGGCCCGTGATCGGTCTGGTGGTGTTTGAACCGACGCTCTGGGGTCAGCCCGACAGCAGTGGCCGTCATGCGGCCTTCTACAGTGATTGCCTGCGTGAGCTGCAATACGCTTCAGAAAAGATGGGCATGAAGCTCCTCTTGGCGCGTGGCGAGATCACCGATCTCTTGACACAACTGCACAGGGCGCTCGGGCCATTTGGGCTTTGGAGCCATGAAGAAACCGGAAACGACGCTAGTTTCGTGCGCGATCGCGCGGTGGCGCAATGGTGCAAAGCCCAAGGCATTCCTTGGCAAGAGCTTCCCCAGAACGGGGTCGTGCGCCGTCTGAAGGACCGCGACGACTGGTCGCAGTTCTGGGATCTACGCATGGAGGTGTCACCGCTGATGCCCCCAGAGGTCTTGCCGCTGCCATCGACGTTGGATCAGGCATTGGCAGGTTTACCGGACGCATTCCATCATGATGACCGCGGTCCATGGCAGAGTCTCGCGCAAACCGATGATTGCCCCGGACGGCAGGCCGGTGGCCGCCGACAAGGATTGGTGCTGTTAAAAAGTTTTATTGAGGGCAGGGGATTGCATTATCGAACCCATATGAGTAGCCCTGGCACTGCGGAGTCTGCATGCTCTCGGCTCTCTCCCCATCTGACGTGGGGCAGCCTGTCGATCCGTGAAGTGGTGCATGCGGTGTGGCATGCCCGTCACGACTGGGCGTCTCAAACCGATCACCCCCATCGAAGCGCCATGTGCGCAAGCTTAAGGAGTTTCGAGAGTCGCCTGCATTGGCGGTGTCACTTTATTCAAAAATTGGAATCCGAGCCCGCAATTGAATTGGAGTGCCTGCATCCTGCTACCCGGGGGCTTCGCAACGAGGGAGACTACACGGCAGACGAGGAGCATCGGTTTGAAGCGTGGGCTAACGGCCAGACGGGCCTGCCTTTTGTCGATGCGTGTATGCGGTTTTTAACGCACACAGGCTGGATTAACTTCCGTATGCGGGCAATGTTGACATCGTTTGCCAGTCAGCATTTGTGGCTGCATTGGCGTAAAACAGGCGAACATCTGGCGCGTCTCTACACCGATTATGAGCCGGGCATTCATTGGCCTCAGATGCAGATGCAAAGCGGCACCACGGGAATTAACACGATACGCATCTATAACCCGGAGAAGCAGGCCAAGGATCAAGACCCCACGGGCCGCTTTACGCATCAATGGGTGCCAGAGGCCGCAGGTCCCGGATATCCCGCGCCGATCGTCGATCATTTGACACAGGCCAAGCGTGCGCGTGACCTGCTGTGGGGGTTGCGCAAGGATCAAACTGCTAAAGCTCAAGCCAGGGTGATTCATGCCAAACATGGCAGCCGAAAGTCGCGCTAGACGCGCTTAGAGTTGGCGCAGATCCGTGCAGACGTCTTGGCCAAAACGGTCGCCCACTACATGGCCAAGCAGATGTTCCGCCACCGATGATGGGCTCGCTAACGCCCCTTCATTTTTGAGTTTTTCAAATTTTGGCCGCATCGGGAATTGCGCGAGCGTGGTCGCCCGAACCTGGGCCTGCATGTCGGTATCGATGATGCCAGGGGCAAGACTCTCGATGCGTAAGCCTGCATGGCCCTCAGCTGCAACGCTGCGGGCGTGGTGGTCGAGAGCGGCCTTTGTGGCGCAGTAAATGCTCCAGCCGGAGTAGGGGCTGCGGGCAGCGCCACTGGAGATGTGCACGATCCGCCGGTCAGTGCAGTGCTCTGAATGCGTAACGAACGTATTCGTTAACGCAATGGCCGAGGCTACATTAGCGGTCACCGATTGAAAGATATCTGCAGGGGCGAGCTGGCCGGTCTGTCCTACCGGGCCGAGTAGGCCCGCATTGTTGATCAGGATCGCTTGGGTGGCCGTTTGAAGAAAATGCGCAAGGCGGTTGGATTGCAGCAGCCCACCAACCGCGTGTGCATCGCCAAGATCCATCGGGATTTCTTCCAGTGATCCGGTGTTCGGTAGGCTCGCCGCGATTGGCCTGCGGGAGAGGCCGAGTACGTGATGCCCATCGGCTAATAGCTTCTGCGTAAGCGCAGCACCAAGTCCGCGGCTGTGTCCGGTGAGAATGATGTGCGCCATACGTCGAAATTATAGGCGCTTGCGTATCCGTTCGCTTTTTACGGCACGTTCGTAAAAGTCAGGCGGTTTATTAGCAAGCCATTTTAAGAAGCTCGCCATCTCGGGGTGAGACTGCAGTGCTTCCACCGAGAAGTAGGTGCGTGCGAGCTCGGTCTCGGTGAACAGTGCATGAATCTGACGATGGCAAATACGGTGAATAAACTCGGTCTGCCGTCCGCCCTTGGATTTGGGAACGAGGTGATGCGCTTCTTTTTCATGCTCAGGGATTTCACGTTGGCACAGTGGGCAGATGAGCGGAGACTCTTCAGCCTGCAGAGCGACTTCTCGCTGCTGTGCGACTTGCATGCGTTTGATCCTGCCAGCCATGGTGTCGATGCGTGACGGTCGGTTAGGCCTTGGGCAGGTACTGTGGGCTGGTCACGCCCATAGACACATAGAGGCTTGTCAGGGCCTCCATGCCGACCTCGGCCGGTGTGATCCAGTCCTTTGGAACGTATAACAATCCACCGCCGATGGGCACGGGCGCAGTTGGAATGATCACGGCAAAGCTAGCCACACCATTGACCATCACCGGCTCGGGCGATGAGAGCAGTG
>JBDLRC010000107.1:0-2503 GCA_039800265.1 Pseudomonadota bacterium | reverse complement strand
GCCGAACAGATGGCAGCCACCCAGGCCTTAGCTGCTGCGCGCGAGGCCACGGCGAGTGTTCCCAAGAAAACGCGCCGCGGGAAAAAGACGGCTCCGCCGCCGCAGGCTGCGCTGGTGTTTGACGAGAAAAAATCCAGAACCGCACCATGAACCATCGGTGTGCGGTGGTGGCCATTATCGGGCGGCCCAACGTTGGGAAGTCCACGCTGCTTAACCAATGGGTGGGTCAAAAAATAAGTATCACCTCGCGCAAGGCGCAGACCACCCGCCATCGCATTACCGGTGTGCTGAGTCAGGCCAACCTTCAGGTGGTGTTTGTGGATACCCCTGGAATTCAAAAGCGGCACAGCGCAGCCCTGAATCGGCAGCTCAATAAAACCGCGGTTCAGGCCCTCGCCGATGTTGATCTGGCACTTTGGGTCATCGAGGCCACCGGACTCACGGCAGAAGACCAGGCCGTGCTGGAGCTTATCCCGAAGGGATTGCCGATCATTGCAGTCTTAAATAAATCCGATCGCATCAAAACGACGCGTGACCGCGAGGCTGCATTTGCATTGGGTGACCAGCTGGCCGCCATGCAGCGCTTTGCAGCGCTGGTGCCTGTATCCGCCGAAAAGGGAAGCCAGCTGGAGGCTGTAATTCACGAGATTGAGAAGCTTGCCCCCGAGGGTGAGCCGATGTTTGCGGCTGACGACATCTCGGACCGCAGCATACGATTTCTTGCGTCTGAAATTATTCGTGAAAAACTTTTCCGCTTACTTGGCGATGAACTTCCTTACGAAGCCACGGTGGTCATCGATCGTTTTGATGAGGGCCCATCGCAGGCCAATCCATCGCGCGTGCATGCGGATATCTCTGCAAGTATCGTGGTCGCCAAGGCGAGCCAGAAGGCGTTAGTGATTGGCGATAAGGGCGCGCGGATCAAGCGGATCGGTACCGAGGCCCGTCACGACATCGCACAGCTGATCGACGGTACGGTACGTCTGGAACTCTGGGTCAAGGTCAAGTCGGGCTGGGCCGATGATGCAGCTGCTGTGCGCGCCTTCGGCTACGAATAGAGGCTCGGCATGAATGCGGTCTCGGATCTGGCCCTGGTGTTGCACTCGATTGCCTGGCGTGAGACCAGTCTGATCGTGGAGGTGTTTACCCGTGATCATGGTCGGCTAGGTCTAATTGCCAAAGGTGCGCGACGTCCTCGGTCGGCGCTGCGTGGACTGCTGCAGCCTTTTCAGCCACTCGAGTTACGCTGGTCCGGTAAAGGAGAGCTGCGCAACCTAATTGGCGCTGAGTGGACCGGTGGGTTGGCCAGCTTATCCGGCGCGACCATCATGCCCGGCTTTTACCTAAATGAGTTGATGGTGCGGCTGATTCCGCGAGACGACGCGCACCCGACACTTTTCGACGACTATCTTGCAACGCTAGGGCTTCTTGCGAAGAATGCGGAGGGTGCCCATCGCGAGTTGACCGAGCCGATACTGCGACGCTTCGAATGCAATTTGCTGCGCGAGATGGGCTATGCCCCGGCCTTTGATCGCGAAACCCACGAGGGCGGCGCCCGGGTGGACCCAGACGGCTTGTATAGGGTCGATCCCCAGCTGGGCATTCATCGGATCGGGGGCGCTACCCTCGAGGCAGATGTCGTGCATGGCACAACATTACTGGCGTTGGCCAACGCGGGGGAATCGATTGAGCAGGCGGTCCATGCCTTGGAGGACCCCGAGATCGCCAACGAGTCCAAGAGGCTTTTGCGTCGGCTTCTGGGCCATCATTTGGGCGAGGATCCCCTGCATTCACGCGAGGTGATGCGCGAGTTGGTACGAATTTAGCGGGCAGATAGAATGCCGTTTCTACCCATTGAAGGATCTTTGGCGTGATTGAACTTGGCGTAAACATTGACCATGTGGCGACCTTGCGCCAGGCCCGGCGCGGCATTGACCCGGATCCGATCTGGGCCGCTGTGGAAGCCCACCTGGGCGGAGCCGATGGGATCACGGTGCATCTGCGCGAAGATCGTCGTCACATTCAAGATCAGGATGTTGAACGGCTGCGCATGCACACGCAGATCAAACTTAATTTAGAGATGGCCGCCACCGCCGAGATGGTGGAGATTGCCTGCCGCATCAAACCAGAAATGGCGATGCTTGTGCCTGAGGGCCGTCAGGAAATCACCACCGAAGGTGGTCTGGACATTGTCGGCCATCGCGCATCGCTCAAGGGTGTGATCCAGACCTTGCGTGCCGCAGGCATCACCGTGAGTGCATTCGTTGATGCGGAATCGGATCAAATCCAGGCGGCTGCCGATCTTGGTGTGCAAGTCTGCGAAATCCATACAGGACCTTACGCAGCGGTTTTTCATTCGCAGGGCCGAGACGCACAGGCCCCGTCCGTCGCGGCCGAGATTGCCAAAATTGCCCGAGCAGGAGAGCAAATTATCGGCCTTGGCATGCGCTTTAACGCAGGCCACGCGCTGAATTACTTCAATGTGCAACCGATTGCAGCCTTA
>JBDLRC010000106.1:0-7700 GCA_039800265.1 Pseudomonadota bacterium | reverse complement strand
AATGCCGGATGGTGTAGGCATCGAGCAGGGCCTGCGTGGGATGCGCATGACGGCCATCGCCTGCATTCATCACGCGGATGTGAGGCGCCACCTTATTGATATGCTGAGCGATCAGATAGGGCGCCCCGCTCTGAGCGTGCCGCACAACAAACATATCGGCCTTCATGGCCGCGAGGTTGTCGATGGTGTCGAGCAACGACTCGCCCTTGGCAGTGCTCGACGCCTGCACATTCAGATTCACCACATCGGCGGAGAGCCGCTTCGCCGCGATCTCAAATGTTGTTCGAGTGCGTGTTGAATTTTCAAAAAACAGATTAAAGACGCTCTTGCCCGCCAGGATCGGGGCGTTTACGACTTCTTTAGGATTGTGCGGATCAAGAAATGTGGTGGCACGGTCCAGGATCCGAAGCATTAATGCTTTCGGAATGCCCTCGGTGGTCAGAAGATGGGTGAGTTCACCCTTCGAATTAATTTGTATGGACCGAGGCATGAGACGAAAGTGTATCTAAAACACTTTGCAAAAGGATGGCGGCGGCCTGGGCGTCAACATTCGCGGTCGGATCCGGTGCCAGGGCCGAGGTCCAGCGCTCGTCGACCAATTCCACCGACAGCCCGAATCGGCCCTGCAGCTGGTGGGCAAACCGCTGACAACGCGGGGCAAACGGATGCGGGCTGCCGTCGCTGTAACGGGGCAGGCCCACGATCAGTCGAGAAGGCCCCCACTGGGCCAGCAACTCGGCTACCCGGGCAAAACGGGCCTCACGTCGAACCTCTTCAATCACCGCCAGGGGGCGTGCGCCACCAGTGATGGTGTTGCCGATGGCCACCCCAATGCGTTTTTCTCCAAAATCAAAGGCCATGAGGGTCTCGCCCCCACGCGCCGGGTCAGGCATGCCCGGCTGCCCCCAAGAAATGAATGGGGTCTACCCCCAGCAGCCGAAAGGCGAAGGCATAGCGGTCTTCCGGAGGAACATCGAACATCAGCGATGTGTCGGTGGCTGGCACCGTCAACCAGGCGTTGGCGGCAAGCTCCTGGTCGAGTTGGCCCTCTCCCCATCCGGCATACCCCAACGACACAAAAAGCCGCTCCGGCCCTCGGCCGCAGGCCGTTGCCTCGAGAATGTCGCGCGACGAGGTAAGACCCATCACATCGCTCAACACAAGCGTGGAGCTCCACTTACCGACGGGCTCATGCAGCACAAATCCGCGGTCGGGCTGAACCGGGCCTCCGAGGTAAACGGGTGCCTCACCGGCCGGCCCATAACTGAGCCGCGACACCGCGATGCCATCCTCGGGGGCTGGCGGTATATCGATACGATCGAACAGGGTTGCCAGATCCATCTCGGACGGCCGATTGACGATCAGGCCCATCGCACCCTTGGCGGTGTGCTCAGCCACGTAGACCACGGTTTTTCCGAACTGAGGATCCGTCAAGCTGGGCATTGCCACGAGATAATGATGGGCAACGCTCTCCATGCTCTGGTGAGCTGCACTCGATGACTGTCCATGACCCATAGCCAAATTCTAACTCCTCCACCGTCTGAAACACAGCCCTGCACCTTGGTGTGGCTGCGACGTGATCTTCGGCTAAACGACCATGCTGCACTTGCCGCGGCACTTACGTTTACGGAGCCCGTTCAGCTGGTGTTTATCTTTGACGTGACCATTCTCGAAAAGATTCCAACGTCATTGGATGCCTCAGGCCGCATGGTCAGCAAATCGCCTGCCGATGGACCCCACGATGATCGCCGGGTGGCCTTCATCCACGCAGCAGTGGAAGAGATTGCATCACGGCTTACGGCCAGCGGGGCCCAGCTGATTGTAGGCATCGGAGATCCGCGCGATGAGATTCCTCGTCTTGCGCAGCAACTCCGCGCCGCACGGGTGGTGTTTGCCCACGACGATGAGCCCTACGCCTTGGAACGCGACGACGCCGTACGGACCCAGCTGACGGCCCAATCCGTTCAGACGCTCTCGGTCAAAGATCAATGCATTTTTGAGCGCAACGAAGTGCTCACTGCAGCATCAACACCCTTTTCAGTCTTTACACCCTATAAAAACGCGTGGCTCAAACGGTTCACCGAGGCCGACGCCGCCGCGCGGCAGACCGGCGCGGGCCCCGCAAAGCACGGTGCTGCGGTAGGCGCCAGTCTTGCCAAACGATTGGTCCCTGTACGCGCCTTGCCAGCCCCACTGCGCGCTGCCATGCCGCCGTTGGCGGCACTCGGGTTTTCTGCAGGCAACCTTCCCGCCTTGCAGATCCCCCTGGGTGAATCCGGCGCACAGCAACTGCTCAGTGAGTTCGCGCCGCGCATCGGCCGTTATCACGCGGCCCGTGACTACCCTGGCGCAAAAGGGCCTTCGTACCTCTCGGTCCATCTGCGGTTTGGCACGATCGCGATCCGCGAGCTGGTTCGGCTAGCGCTGCGGACCCGGCACGACCCGTCTCAATCCGAGGGTGCAGCCACATGGTGGTCCGAATTGATTTGGCGAGACTTCTACATGCAGATTCTTCATCATCATCCGCATGTCGTCACGCGCTCGTTCAAGCCCGTCTACGATCGCATTGTGTGGGCAGAAGGCGACGAAGCCGATCAGCATTTCATCGCCTGGTGCCATGGACAAACCGGCTATCCCCTGGTCGATGCCGGCATGCGCCAACTCAACGCGACCGGCTACATGCACAATCGTCTGCGCATGGTGGTGGCCTCTTTTCTTACCAAAGACCTTGGCATTGATTGGCGCAGAGGCGAGGCGTATTTCGCCTGGAAACTCAATGATTTTGATTTAAGCGCCAACAACGGTGGTTGGCAGTGGGCCGCCTCAACCGGCTGTGATGCACAGCCTTACTTTCGAATTTTCAACCCGGTCAGTCAGAGTGAGCGGTTCGACGAAAAAGGGGGCTTTATTCGCCGCTATGTACCGGAGATTGCCGCTTTACCTGACCGGTGGATTCACGCGCCCTGGACAGCGCCGCCGCTTGTGCTGCGTGATGCGGGTATTGCGCTCGGGTCCGACTATCCTCTGCCGATCGTCGACCATGATCAGGCACGTCAGAAAACGTTGATGCGATTTTCGGTCGTGAAAGCCACGTGACACTGCGAGCGGGACCCGAGAGCAGGATCCCGGCCGCGGCTTAGACCTCCACCATTTCAAAATCCGCTTTTTGCGCACCACACTCGGGGCAGGCCCAGGTGATGGGCACGTCTTCCCATTTGGTTCCTGGGGCGATTCCATCGTCGGGCCAGCCCGCCGCCTCATCGTAAATCCAGCCGCAAATCAGGCACATGTAGGTTTTCATCGTTTGGCACTCATGGAGGATCAGGTGATAAGGATTGTGACCAAGTTTTTGCGCGAGTGCAAAAAAGGCCTGCCATCAAACCTTTTAAAATAGAACTGTTTCTTGACTGTTCATTACACGACGACACTACCCCATGCCGAACCATTCCACCCAGAAAAGCGAAGCCCTGTTTGCCAAGGCCCAAAACACCATTCCCGGAGGCGTGAATTCACCCGTACGGGCCTTTCGCAGCGTGGGTGGCACACCCCGATTTTTTGCGAAAGCAAAGGGCGCTTACGGATGGGATGCCGACGGCAATCGCTATGTGGACTACATCTGCTCTTGGGGGCCCGCCATTGTCGGCCACGCCCACCCGGATGTGATCGCGGCAGTGCAAGAGGCCTGTGCCCACGGGTTATCGTTCGGTGCGCCGACAGCCGCAGAAATCGATATTGCCGAATGGATTCGCGCGCATCTTCCCTCCATGGAAATGATGCGGCTGACATCATCGGGTACAGAGGCCACGATGTCCGCGATTCGTGTGGCCCGGGGCTTCACTGGCCGCAGCAAAATCATCAAATTCGAAGGCTGCTACCACGGTCATGTAGACAGCCTACTGGTCAAGGCCGGCTCAGGGCTACTTACCTTTGGTAACCCCACATCTGCCGGTGTGCCGGAAAGCTTCGCCGCAGAGACCATCGTGCTGGATTACAACGACATCGATGCTGTAAAAGCCTGCTTCGCCGAACACGGCACATCGATCGCGGGGGTGATTGTGGAGCCCGTGGCCGGCAACATGAACCTGGTGAAACCCGTCAAAGGGTTTCTGGAGACGCTGCGTGCCGAATGCGATGCCCACGGCGCCGTACTGATTTTTGACGAAGTCATGACCGGCTTTCGTGTCGGCATGCAAGGCGTGCAAGGCCTGAGCGGCATCCGTCCCGACCTCACAACGCTTGGCAAGGTCATTGGCGGCGGCATGCCCATGGGCGCCTTCGGCGGACGTAAAGACATCATGCAGTGTGTGGCACCGCTGGGGCCGGTCTATCAAGCCGGGACACTCTCGGGCAACCCGGTGGCGGTCGCGGCAGGCCTTGCCACCTTGAAAATCGTCAGTGCGCCCGGCTTCTACGAGACCCTGACGACCATGACAACACAACTCATGCATGACTTGCAGACCATCGCGCGTGAAGCGGGTGAGGATAACTTCTGCACGGACAGCGTAGGCGGCATGTTCGGTATTTACTTTAGCAAGATGCCGCCCGTCACCTTCAACGATGTCAACGCTTCGGACCGTGAAAAATTCAATCGCTTTTTTCACGCCATGCTCGACCGCGGTGTCTACCTCGCACCCTCGGCCTACGAGGCGGGTTTTCTGTCGATTGCACATGCTGGAGAACCCATCGCACACACGCTTGAGGCGGCACGGGAGAGCTTCAAGGCCATTCGACAGTGAGCATGCACACGACGGTGTAATTCCGCCACGCGTTCCCCGGAGAATTCGACATTGCCTGCCGCCGGTCGTTTCGCCCCCTCCCCTACGGGCCCCCTGCATCTTGGATCGCTGACCACAGCCCTGGCCAGCTGGTTAGACGCCCGTGCCAATGGTCAGCGTTGGTATGTGCGCATGGAAGACATTGATGCCCCGAGGGAAGAAGCGGGGGCATCTGAACACATTCTTCATCAGCTCAGATGCCACGGCCTGGTCTGGGATGACTGGACCGAAGGCTCAGACCGTGGCGATGGTGTGCTCTACCAACACACGCGGCAGTCGGTATACCGCGGGGCATTGATTGACCTGATTACCCAAGGCCTGGCCTACCCATGCACATGCTCCCGGAAACGATTACTGTCAGCGATCGAGACCGGCGTGACCCGCTATAACCCTGACGGTGAAATCCTGTACCCCGGTTACTGCCGATCCGAACGGCATGATGGGCAAGACGACGCCGAAAGCCATTTTGAAGAGCATGCGCATACCGGTGTGGCGTGGCGATTTCGCAATCTCAACGGCGACGACTTTGTGCTGAGGCGCGCCGATGGATTCTGGGCCTATAACTTTGCTGTTGTGATGGACGACGCATTCCAAGGCATCACGCGCATCGTGCGCGGCGATGATCTCTTTCATGCTGCTCCCCGGCACAGCGCCCTGCGTCAATGCTTAGGTCTGCCCGAGCCTACGCTTTTGCACGTACCGGTCATACGAAACGAGGCCGGCGAGAAACTCTCCAAGCAAACACAGGCGCCCCCGTTACGTGTGGACAATCCCGACACGATACGCATGCAGCTGGAGTGCGCCTGGTCCCACCTGGAATTGACCATGCCCATCGGCTGGATCGTGCGGGTGCGCCCCATGTGGCACCGTTTCTACCGGGGGCTATTCCATCGCGTCGCGGGCTATTAACCCTCGTGCACCGACCCGCGGTTGCGGTGAACGCGATGCATGCGCCCGATCAGGGCGAGGATTTTGTTTTGCCGCCCAACAGCGCCGGCACGGCGCGTGGAGCGCGACGAATGCCCGAGAGGCCCGAACGGACAGCAGCCGCACCCGATGCCGCACGTGCATCCGATGATGCGGTGGCGGCTGGGGTGGCACTCTGGCCTGCGCCCGTGGGCTTGGGCTCATACGGTTGACTAAAAATCGGGTCAGCGGGCGCCTTCGACACAGCCGTTGACGATGTCGGAGAGCTGCCCGCATAAGGCCTACGGGATGGGACTCCCGACGCGGACGACGACGATCCCGTGGGCACATTGAGCGATTCACGCGCGATGGTCTTTTTCACCAGCTTTTCAATGTCGGCGAGCAGCCGCTGATCTTCCGGTGTCATCAGCGACATGGCAATGCCGCTGGCCCCTGCACGGCCCGTTCGGCCAATGCGGTGAACATAATCTTCGGGCGAATAGGGCAGGTCGTAATTGATCACGGCCGGCAGTTCGGCGATGTCAAGGCCACGGGCTGCCACGTCGGTGGCCACCATGACTTCAACCTCGCCTTTTTTGAATTTCTCAAGGGTTGCCAATCGCTCGCCCTGCGACTTGTCACCGTGAATGGCATCGGCAGGAATACCTTCGCGCTGCAACTCACGGGCCAGACGGCTTGCACCAATTTTCGTATTTGTAAAAACAATGACTTGTTTTAAACCACGGGACTTCACCAGATGGGCTACTGCCGCACGTTTGGCCTCTGAGCGGTCCACCGCATAGACGACCTGGGTCACATTTTCGGCTGTCGCGTTTCGGGCGGCCACCTCGATCACTACCGGCGAATCGTTGAGAAACGTCTTGGCGAGCTTTCGAATCTCCGGAGAGAACGTTGCCGAAAAGAGTAGGCTCTGCCGCGCTTTAGGCAACAGATTCACAATCCGCTGAAGGTCGGGCAAGAAGCCCATGTCGAGCATGCGGTCGGCCTCATCAAGGACCAATACCGACACAGTGGCCAACGACACCGTCTTTTGCTGAACGTGATCCAGAAGCCGGCCCGGTGTGGCAATCAGAATTTCCACGCCCGAGCGCAAGGCTGCAGTCTGTGGGTTCATGTCCACACCGCCAAACACAACCGCGCTGCGCAGCGGGACATGCTGCGCATACTGGCTCACGTTTTGTGCGATCTGATCCGCCAATTCGCGTGTGGGGGCCAACATCAGGGCGCGTACGGGATGGCGTGCCGGAGAGGCGCTCGTATTCGCATGCGGCATCAGCCGCTGCAGAATGGGCAGCGTGAATGCCGCGGTCTTGCCAGTGCCGGTCTGGGCCGCCCCCATAACATCGCGGCCTTCCACGATGACGGGAATGGCTTGGGCCTGAATGGGGGTGGGGGTGGTGTAGCCGACTTCGGCGATCGCCCGCAACAGATCTGGATGCAGGCCAAAAGAATCAAAACTCATTCAGGCATTATCCACGATGTTCTCAATAAATTCCTTATGCAACCTTCATTTCGGCGCCTTATTCCTGCTGCGTTTGTCCTGATCTGGAGCTCCGGCTTCATCATCGCCCGCTACGGCATGCCGCATGCCGAGCCGATGACCTTCTCATTTCTGCGTTTTGTGGGCGTTTTGGTGATCATGGTGCCGCTGGTGCTTATGCTGCGGCCTCCATGGCCCTCAACACGGCAGATGGTTCATATTGCAGTGGCAGGGGTGCTGCTGCAGGCCGGTTACCTCGGAGGGGTGTGGGCCGCCGTGCGCCACGGCATGTCGGCAGGCCTTGTCGCGCTGATCATGGGGCTGCAGCCCATCATTACGGCGTGGTTTGCGGCCATGGTGGCCGAACGGCTCACCGGACGCCAGTGGTTCGGACTGATGCTTGGGCTGACCGGAGTGGCCCTGGTCGTAGTGGCCAAGCTCAGCCTCACGGGGCTCACCGCGCTAAGTCTTGGATTGGCTGCGGTAGCCTTGATGTCCATTACCGTAGGCACCTTGTA